>NZ_CP076132.1:3977500-4277500 GCF_018736045.1 Flammeovirga yaeyamensis
GAAACGATGTAATAACCAAACAATACACCTGTTGCGAATAATAACGTTACAAAGAAAGTTGCTCCTGTTGTCGCTGACTTTTCATTGTTATATAAACCTGGTTTAATAAATCGCCAAATCTCCCAGAATGTATAAGGAAACGCACAAATTAAACCTATTACAGCAGACGACATAATGTGCATAGCAAACTGCCCCGTCATTGTTCTACTTTGAATAGTAAAGGGTAAACTATGAATACACAATGCGTCCGTATTTAGATAATTTGATAACTCACATAACCACTGGTAAGTAGGAAAATCCAAACGTGAGGGACCAAGAATAATAACAGTAAATACAAACTTTTTATTTAGGAAAGCTAGGATAGCAAAAAATAAAACCGAACCCACTCCCCTCATGATATGCCACCTTAATTCTTCTAGGTGGTCTAAAAACGACATTTCGCTTTCGTCCTTGTGATCTGACATATATTTGTTTGTTGATCTTTGTCCAATGTCTGCAAATGTCGTTAATTTGATTTAAATGGCATAATTAAAATAAATAACTATCTTCGAATACTTGTAAATAAGTAGGGAATCTTTCTAATTTGTATTAATACCTACTGATGATTTTTTTATAAATATGTTTCATAAAGGCAAATACATATCTTTTATTCATACTTTACTTATTATCTTTTTGTCAACTATTACTTCACATGGACAAATTGATAAACACAAAGAATCTTCTTTTAAAAGAAAAGTAGTTATCGTGATCGATCCTGGTCATGGTGGTGAAGATGTGGGCAAACCTAAAAGACATACCAAATCACATTTTAAGAACGAAGCAGACCTAAATTTAGATATTGCTTTACGTGTGGGGGGATACTTTGAAGAAAGAGTAGGCAACGTTCAAATTTACTACACTAGAAAAACAGATCGAACAATAAGTCTAAACGAACGTGTTGAGTTTGCCAACAGGGTCAAGGCTGATTATTTTATCAGTATACATTGCAATTCCCTTAAAGACAGAAATTACAAAGGCACTCAAGTACATATACAGAGTAAGACATTCCCTACTACTTATGGTTTAGCTTCATCAATTAATAAGGAATTACTAAAGACTGGTAGAAAAAGTCGAGGAATTATTGATCATGACGATAGAGGGCACAATCTTCAAGTCATACAGTATACTGAAATGCCAGGTGTTTTAATAGAATGTGGGTTTATGAGTAATTCTGAAGAAGAGATCTTTTTAAACTCAGGTAAAGGACAGACCTATATCGCCTCAGCATTATATAGAGGTATTCGTAATTTTGAAAACCTAAAGGTAAAGCCTGCACCTGATAAAAGATATCCATATTATAGAGTTCAAATAGGAACCACTCCTAACAAAAACGAAATAACCTATAAAAAGTACCGTAAACTCAACATGCAAATTGATGCAGTGAAGGAAAATGGTAAATATTCCCTTTATGTTGGAAGAGAATACGAAAAAAGATATATCGATAAACTTTTGGCTACAGTAAAAAAGAGAGGTTTTAAAGACGCTTTTATTAAAACATTTAAAAAACCCGTCCCTCAAAAAATCACTCCAAAACCAAAGGTAGAGGCTCCTAAAAAAATTGAAAAAGACTCAACAGTTGTCGCTTCAAAAGACACTACCTCTACTCCATCAAATAATAAGGAAGAAGAGCTACACTTTTACCGAATTCAAATTATGTCATCCGATAGAAAATTGGATATCAATAAAAGGGAATTCACCAACCTTGGTGAGGCTGTCTATCTATTTTATGACGAAAACTCTACAAATCCTTACAAATATCAAGTACTTGTTGGCAAGTACTATGCAAAATCGAAAGCAGTAGAAGTAAAAGAAAAGGTAAGAAAAAAGGGATTTCCTGACGCCTTCATTGTTACCGTTAAACAAAGTGAAGCCAGAAAATCCCAAGATCGATACATTCCAAAGAATAATTAAACATAAACTTTTACCAATTCCTGTTCTTTTTCGATAAGTCGTGAAATAGTCTCGTCTAGAAGGACATCTAAGTCTTGTTCATTTTTTAGAATCTCATACAATCTGTCCATAATGGTTTCATCATGTACCTGATGGGCGTAACTTAAAATTAATTGATAACCAATAACATCTGCAGCATGCAACTGTTTGATAGTCGAAACGATGGCCATATCAGACACGTTGGAGTTTGTAGAATGTTCTATCATTTTGTGCATTTCTTTGATCATACCCAAAGAACACTCACAAATATCTCCTATTTCGTTTTCGTGAATTTCAAAAAATAATTCATTTAAAGAGTTGAGATGCTTTTCTGCATTGTGCTCACAAATTTCTATCACTCTGCTTAGTGCAATAGATTTTACTCTCCCTTTTAGTTGGTGATAAATTTCCAATTGTTGGGTTTCCGCATCATAGCGGTCTTTCATCTGATGGATGAAAAGGTCTCGAAGGTCGTCTAGAGGTTTCATAACATAGGCTCTATTTAAGGGTGAATAAAAATTATAAACCACATATTTACAACACTTTACAAGTGTACAAGTGTATTATTTACATATAAATTACCTTCTTATTTTTAACACATTCAATGACGATAATCACTTAAAATAAGTATTCGTATCATGATAATAAGTGTTTTTGATACATATCTTTGTCGTAGATAAATATGAAATGAAAAGTGAACAATAAAAAAGAGCGTCCTCATCGAGTACGCTCTTTGTTTTTTTACATCATCTACTACACTTTATATTTTTACCTTGATCTAAAACAGTTTCATACCTTCGTATACTGTAGATACTTGAGATGGTTTTACTACCCCTCTAAACGATAGCTCAATGTTTTCAGTTTGAGCATTTACCTTTACATTCGCATAATTTCCACTGCCGTCTATACTAAACTGCATTCTTGCTAACATTACAGGTCCCATCACATTAAAAGTGACTGTTCTACGACCATTCTTTTCTTCTTTCACTTCGTAATCGGAAATCTTACCTTCCATTGTTATGCCTCCCACTCCATTAAGTCCAACTACACCGTCGAAACCTAATTGGAATACGGCTCTATCTCCATTTACACTAACGAAATTGATATTACCATTCACATTTTCAATATTTCCATAACGATCATATACTTGATTCGCTTCTAATACGAAAGCCATACTATCGATTCCAGTGACCGCTTGAGCATGTAAAATTTGCTCGTACGCCTCAGCTTGTTTTCTTTTTTCTTCTTTGGCTTTTAAACGTTCGGCTCTTTTTTGAGCTCTAATTTCTTTTTTAGTTAATGCCTTGTTGTTAGATGATGTATCTTGTGCCTGAATAGATACCGCAAACAATAAAGTCACTAACAACACGATGTTTCTGATTATATTTTTCATAGTATCTTAAGTTTAAATGATTTTCTGATTTTATTTTCATTTAACTGAACGTTCGAATAGTTTTTTAAGTTATACTTATTTACATTTATTACTAATCAATTGAATAATGGAGATTGGAATTATATCTGACACACATAGCTATATAGATGATCGAATTATAGAACACCTTAAGGATTGTGATGAAATATGGCACGCTGGAGATATAGGTGATGAACAGGTGACAGACGCTTTAAAAGTCTTGGCTCCTCTTCGAGTAGTTTATGGAAATATTGATAATGGTAAAGCAAGAATTGAATTTCCCGAAGAACAAATCTTTACAATAGAAGGTGTAAAAATATATATGATACACATTGGTGGTTATCCGCCAAGATATACACCCAAATTAAAAAGACGTTTGGATGAAATCAATCCTGATCTTTTTATCTGTGGGCATTCTCATATTCTTAAAGTAATTCCTGATAAAACTCGAAATTTAATTCATATTAATCCAGGGGCAGCCGGTCGTCACGGTTTTCATCAAATGAGAACTTTAATAAAATTGACCATAAAAGATGGAAAACCTCAAAATTTAAGGGTAGTAGAATTGGGCAAAAGAGCCTCTATTCAATAACATTTTCAAAAAGATGACGACAATCAATGTAAACATCTACTGAAGTCACCATCTCATGTGTGAAAAATACGCTTAATTTGTTCTTGAAAGTTATGAGATGAGATAATGCTAGCAAACTGAAAGAATTTGAAAAAATTATCAGTTTCTAAAAGCGTGACACAGACAGGCATAGAACGGTACCAACAGTGTTCTATGCCTGTTTTTTTTGTTTACACCATAAATGCTTTGATAATTTTCAAATAGTCCATTTAAACTTTCCCTCCCTATTTACCTTTGTGTCAGAAAAATTATAAAAACTATGACACGATTCAATAAACTTATAGAAGTAGCCCAAGTAATGTTTAAATTAGGATGCTTTGCATTTGGTGGACCTGCTGCTCATATTGCTATGCTCGAAGAAGAGGTAGTAGAAAAAAGAAAATGGATGACACAAGAGCACTTTCTCGATCTAATTGGTGCAACTAACTTAATACCAGGACCAAATTCAACAGAAATGACCATGCATGTAGGGCATGAACGAGCTGGATTTTGGGGACTTGTCATCGGAGGACTTAGTTTTATCTTTCCAGCAGTCGTTATTACTGGTATTCTTGGTAGTTTATATGTAGCATATGGAGAATTACCAAACATCGCTCCTTTCATTTTTGGTATAAAACCAGCAGTTTTATCAGTGATCTTTGCTGCCGTTTTGAAACTCGGTAAAAAAGCCATTAAAACTACAGAATTAGGCATCTTAGGTGCAATTACTGTGGCATTAACTCTTTTAGGCGTAAATGATGTTATCGCCTTACTAATTACTGGTTTGTTAGGTATTTTTTATTTCAGCATCAAGAATAATAAAGGTAACCTCAAAGCTTCCTACATTCCTTTGATGATTTCAACTTCATCTATCCCTCAAGTTCAACACATCACACAAAGTCAGATTTTCCTTACTTTCTTAAAAGTAGGTGCTGTACTTTATGGTAGTGGATATGTATTGTTTGCCTACCTAGATGCTGAACTTGTACAAATAGGTTGGTTAACTAGAGGTGAATTGATGGATGCCATCGCTATTGGTCAGTTTACTCCGGGTCCTGTATTATCTACAGCAACATTTATTGGTTATCAATTAGGTGGCGTACTAGGAGCTATACTTGCCACTTTGGGAATATTTCTTCCTTCCTTCTTTTTAGTGTTTGCACTTAACCCATTTATTCCAAAACTTAGATCCAATAAAAAAGTAAGATACTTTTTAGACAGTGTAAATGTCGCAGCTGTTGCTATTATGGGAGTGGTATTGGTTCAAATGTCGATGACCGCCCTAACCGATTGGAAAGGAATATTGATTGGTGTTCTTGGGTTCATCATCACCTTTGGAGTGAAAAAGGCAAATGCAATGCATATTATTTTAGGAGGAAGTGTTTTGGGGTATGTTTTGGGGATGGTTTAGAGGTAGCAGGTAGCAAAGTTTACGCTCGTTTTTAAGTAAGAGGTAAGAGGTAAGAAGGAAAGGCAAAACTAGCGCAAATGTTAAGCGATTGCGACATTTGTGCCTATATGAACGTTAGAGGTCTCCTGACCTCATTTTTTTTTAACTAAGGAACTAAGGAACTAAGGAAAGTTACTATGTTGATGGGGAATACCGTATCGAAAGCACAGGAATTTATTCCTGTGGATAGATATGATAAAATGATAATACAAACATAGCTATGCTTAAAAGGAATAAAATTGTAATTTCGTATATCACATTTTTTTA
This sequence comes from Flammeovirga yaeyamensis, assembly GCF_018736045.1. Lineage (NCBI taxonomy): Bacteria > Pseudomonadati > Bacteroidota > Cytophagia > Cytophagales > Flammeovirgaceae > Flammeovirga > Flammeovirga yaeyamensis. Next base: position 3,983,207 of record NZ_CP076132.1, read on the forward strand.
ACTTAAAACTATTTGTCTACATGTGCGGAATTACTGGACTATTTGCTTTTAACGAAATTGGACGAATGCAGGCGATTCATATGCATCGTGCCAATGATCAGTTAGCACACCGCGGCCCCGATGCTGCCGATGTTTTCAGTAGTCATTTTGTTCACCTTGGACACCGTAGACTTTCTATTATCGATTTAACTGAGGGAGGCAATCAACCTATGTCAGACCCTAGTGGACGATATACAATTGTATTTAATGGAGAGATCTATAATTATAAAACGATCAAGTCTTCTTTAGAACAAAGAGGCGTGGTTTTTAAAACCACTTCGGATACTGAGGTTCTACTTCATGCCTATATTCATTTTGGTACAAAGGTATTCGAGCAGTTACATGGCTTTTTTGCTTTTGCCATTTATGACAATGATAATGATAGCTTAATTATCGCTAGAGATCGATTAGGTATCAAACCTCTTCTTTATTCTTATGATGAAGATAAGATTGTCTTTGGTAGTGAAATGAATGCACTACTTCAATTTGGATTGGATAAAGAAGTTGATTTTACTTCCGTTTTTCAATTACTTCAATTGACTTATATATCATCACCTAACTCTATTTTTAAGAGTGTAAAAAAGCTTCCTCAGGGTTGCTATATGATGATTAAAGATAAGAAGTTTACCATCCAAAGATATTATGATCTAGCCCTTCAAACAGAAAAGAACCTTACTCTAAATTACGAGGAAGCTAAAGCTGAACTTTTGAAAATATTCGATCATTCAGTACAAGAACGAATGGTTTCTGATGTTCCTTTGGGAAGTTTTCTTAGTGGAGGCATTGATTCTTCTGCAGTGGTCGCTATGGCATCAAAATATACCGATCAACTTCAAACGTTTTCAATTGGCTATAAAGACGAACCATTATTTGATGAAACTCATTATGCGGAGTTGGTCGCTAAAAAATACAATACACAACATACCGCTTTCAAATTAACACAAGACGATTTCTATAATCACTTGTTTGGTATGTTGGACCATTATGGAGAACCTTTTGCCGATGCTTCAGCAATTGCAGTAAACATATTAAGTAAAGAAACTAGAAAGCATGTCACTGTTGCTCTTTCAGGCGATGGTGCTGACGAAATCTTTGCGGGTTATAACAAGCATTACGGTGAATGGAGAACACGAAAAGGTGGAAGTACTGCCAATATGATCAAAAACTTGTTGCCAATACTCAATAAATTACCTCAAAGCAGGAACTCGGCTTTTGGTAACAAAGTACGACAAGCAGTAAAGTTTGGGGAAGGGATGAAATTATCTCCTAAGGAAAGATATTGGTTCCAATGCTGTTGGAGAGATACACAATCGGCTTTAGATATGTTACATCCATCCTTTAAAGAGGAATTGAATATGGTTGATTTCAATGAGCGTAAAAATGAAATCACTCAGTTCATCACAGGAGATGGATTTTCTGATGTTCTTTATTCTGACATCAATGGGTTATTGGTCAATGACATGCTGCATAAAGTAGATTCTATGTCGATGTACAATAGCTTAGAAGTCAGAGTGCCTTTCTTGGATCATAAAGTGGTAGAGTTTGGAATGTCACTTCCATCTGAATATAAAATCGATGGTAAAATGAAGAAGAAAATTCTTCAGGATGCCTTCCGTCCATTGTTGCCAGAGGAACTGTATAAACGTCCAAAACATGGATTTGAAGTGCCACTTATGAAAGGATACAAAACCGCCTTAAGAACATGGGTGAACGAGATGTTGGATAGAGACTTTGTAGAACATCAAAAAATCTTTGATCCTAACTATACCGAACGTCTGAAGAAAACTATTTTCGAAACTGAAAACTACGATCAAAACCAAGTTTGGAGTATTTTAGTACTTCAACATTGGTGGAAAAAATATAAAGTCGAATAAAATCAGTTATTTATCGAAATAATTAGACGTTTTAAAAAAATTTTATGATATTAATGTTAATGTAAAAAATAAGAGGTGATATTTATCTATGATATATCAATCACTCCGTTATCTTTACAGTATGAATAGAAGTGATTTTTTACTTCAAAATTTATTTTTTTATCTAGAAGGAGTATTTCCTTTTGTTACCAACTACAAATTTTTTAGAAGGTGCGCATAAGAATAATCTTCAATCTTAGAAATAAAGGAGCAATTTTGCCCTTCCACCACCAAAAGCTTGTTCAGAACATGCTCAAAATCGCATGCTCTGATAATGCTCTGTTTGAGAGTACCAACTTTACCTTTTCTGGACTTAAAGGACAGACAAAAGTGGGAAGAGAAGGTTTGCATTATTTTTCTAAGAAAGCAACCATAGTTTTAACCAGCCCGAACCAACAATTCATTGATAAAGTAGTGATAGGCTTGTTCCAAGAATCCCATATTCTTTTGGGGAACTTGATGCTACAAGCTGATGCTGTTGAAATCGAAGAGGCTCCGATATTTCAAGAATCAATGAAATATCTATGTATATCTCCAATTGTTCCCTTCCATCAAGTAGAAGGATTAAACAACAAACTGTTTGTCAACCCATTAAGCGATGAGTTTTCGGATATGTTGTATGATTCTACAATGTACAGAATGGAAAAATCAGGGGTATATACTCCAGAACAAATTTCTTCTTTCTTCCGTTTTCAAGTGATTCCAGACCAACAGTACTTGGAAAGAATCAATAGAATGGATAAGAAATTTGCCCGTATTTACTCGGTTATTAAAGACGGACAAATTATGGAAGCTAGAGGCTATACTCTTCCTTTTGAAGTGTTAGCTGCTCCAGAAGTTCAGGAATTTATTTACCACAACGGTTTTGGCGAATTGGCCGATCATGGTTTTGGTATGTTGGATATCCCGAATTTCAATCCTATAAAAACGCCATACGAAGTTAGCGACAGCTCTACTCAAGAATAAGAGGAGCTGGCGTAAAACATAAAATAAACACGATTAAGGTGATGATACCAATAATTTTTCTTTTGGTGTCAACACCTTTTTCTATTATTGGCCTAGGGTGATTTAGTCCTAAAAATCTAGACAGCATAAAACCCCACAACAACCAACCGGTATATCCTTGAATGGTAGGATATATTGTCGTTAAGACAAACTGTGAGGTAAAAATGATCATCACAAACATACCAATTGTCACCTTATCTTTAAATAACCTCATAGAAACAAAATAGAGGTAAAGCAGGTATAATGGCACATAGGATATCAGATAGTCGTTGGGATCCTCAGCAGAAAATAAACCTAATCCACCCCAAAATAAAAATAAGGCAAATGTATAAGGTGTTAGTTTATGAAACCATTTATGCCCAATAATAGAGTGCAATGCATGTCCTCCATCCAACTGACCAAAAGGCAATAAATTTAGAGCCGTAAAGAAACATGCTAAAAACCCCGCAAATAGAAACGGGTAGTGCATCATTTCGTGTGGATTAGGGAATTTAGACATATCATCTACGAAGACATATTTCATGATCTCAAACAGAAGGTTGGTTCCTATTTGAAGATTTGCTCCTTCTGGAAGATCTTTATAGGCATGTTCAGCATAATCTAGCCCCCATTCTTGATATTCAGGGTGAATATCAAATATATATTCTTGTGCAGGAAGATGAGTAAAGCCATATATCAAGACAAATAATGCAGCAACAAACCCTGCCAACGGCCCTGCTACTCCAACATCAAAAAACTCTTTTGTAGATTTCAGTCTTGATTTAATATTTATAAAAGCACCAAACGTACCTATAGAAGGTAGAAAAGAAAAAAACCAAGCCGGAATAAAATAAGGAAGAGTCACTTTTAACTTATAATACTTAGCTGTGAAATAATGACCAAATTCATGAACAGTCAAGATACCTATAAAACAAAGGGAATAGGTCAAAGCCCCTTTCCAATGTTCTGGAGTAATCTCTTCAGGAGCCAAGATGGTTTTTCCATAAATCCATTCCAAACCTGCTAAAGTAGTCGCTAAAAGAGTCAATACGAATAGTAAAAAATGTTTCCATGCAGGCATTCCTACAAACTTTTTCTTTACTATAATCGTTTCTTGTGTATTTTCATCACCTTTGTGTTCGAATGAAGGCTGATTTTCTTCCATATTGTTGTGCTAAAAAATTAGTTTTGCAAGTTAGTAATACCAATCAAGATACAAAACCAAAAATGTCATCATCAAAACATCTACATGCATCATTTGATATTCCTGAAGGAGGACAAACCATGCGATTGGATCATTTCCTTTCGATAAAACTTCCTAACAAGAGTAGAAATGTTATTCAAAAACATATCAAATCACAGATGGTTTTGGTGAATGATAAAAAATCTAAATCTTCTTATCAATTAAAACCATTTGATAAGGTGGAATGGTTCGAATCTTTCAGAAAATTAGAAGAATTAATTCCATATGATTATGATTTAGATATTCTTGAAGAAAATGAATCCTTTATCGTCGTCAATAAACCTGCAAACATGTCTATGCATCCAGGATTAGGAGTATACAAGGAAACACTACAGAATGCTTTACAACATCATTACAATGTCACTAATCAAACAGAGGCCTTAGTAAAGGATTGTTTGGTTCAACGCTTAGATAAAGATACTAGCGGGATTGTGGTAATCCCTAAGACGATTCAAGCAAGGGAACATTTAGGAGATCAATTCAAAGGAAAATCAACCAAAAGAATATACCATGCGATTGTATGGGGAACACCTGATCCTTTAGAAGGAACTATCAAAAAGTTTATCGGTAGAAATCCTATGGATGAAATGAGTATTGAGGTCTCAGAAGATGAAGCTTTTGGAAAAATGGCGATCACAAATTATAAAACCATAAAATCCTATAAAGACTTCTCTGTGGTAGAATGTGAATTGGAAACAGGTAGAACCCATCAGATTCGTGTGCATATGCAATATATAGGTCATCCCTTAGTAGGTGATAAAAGATATGAGAAAATGCAATATACAGGCAATTCTCAGCTTCAAAATACTATAGGAAGACATTGTTTACATGCTCGGCTATTACATTTTGACCATCCGGTGACTTTAGAACGTATGATGTATGAAATTGGGTGGCCTGAGGATTTAAACGAATTAATAAAGTAGACAATAAAAAAAGGTAAGCTCTTTCGAACTTACCTTTCTATTTGTTGGCGGAACAGACGGGACTCGAACCCGCGACCCCCTGCGTGACAGGCAGGTATTCTAACCAACTGAACTACTGCTCCAGTCATCTGTTTTTGAAAGTCTTGATGAAGACTTGTTGGCGGAACAGACGGGACTCGAACCCGCGACCCCCTGCGTGACAGGCAGGTATTCTAACCAACTGAACTACTGCTCCAGTCATCTGTTTTTGAAAGTCTTGATGAAGACTTGTTGGCGGAACAGACGGGACTCGAACCCGCGACCCCCTGCGTGACAGGCAGGTATTCTAACCAACTGAACTACTGCTCCAGTCATCTGTTTTTGAAAGTCCTGATGAAGACTTGTTGGCGGAACAGACGGGACTCGAACCCGCGACCCCCTGCGTGACAGGCAGGTATTCTAACCAACTGAACTACTGCTCCAGTCATCTGTTTTTGAAAGTCTTGATGAAGACTTGTTGGCGGAACAGACGGGACTCGAACCCGCGACCCCCTGCGTGACAGGCAGGTATTCTAACCAACTGAACTACTGCTCCAGTTATCTAGTTTTTGAAAGTCTTGATGAAGACTTGTTGGCGGAACAGACGGGACTCGAACCCGCGACCCCCTGCGTGACAGGCAGGTATTCTAACCAACTGAACTACTGCTCCAGTGTGCTTTTCAGGACGTCGTTTCCTTAAAAGCGATGCAAATATGCACCCTTGTTTGCTATAAAACAAGTATTACACACATTAAAAATGTAATCTAATCTTAATGAAATTGTAAAAGATTGATTTACAAGTCAAAACTAAATGTGATTTAAATCAAAAAATTGAACATATCTTGATTTTCGTTCAATAATTCGAATTTGTAGCCTCCAGCAGTCATCCTATTTTGGAGTGCATTGAAGTCGTTAGGATCTTTCACTTCGATACCAACGATTGCTGGAGCCTTCTCTCTATTTACCTTTTTTGTGTATTCAAAGTGTACAATATCATCTTTTGGTCCTAGTACCTCTGCCAAGAATTCTCTGAGAGCACCAGCTCTTTGAGGGAAACGTACCATAAAGTAATGTTTGTATCCTTCGTATAAAAGAGAACGTTCTTTAATCTCCTCCATACGTCCTATATCGTTATTAGAACCCGATACAACACAGACTACCCTTTTACCCTTGATCTCGTCTTTAATCGCATCTAGAGCAGAAATAGATAAGGCTCCGGCAGGTTCTACAACTATTGCATCTTCATTATATAACTTTAGGATAGTAGAACATACTTTCCCCTCAGGTACTAAGATCACATCTTGTAAGAATTGTTTGGCAATCTGATAGGTATTATCACCTACTCTTTGTACGGCAGCTCCGTCGACAAACTTTTCTATTTTCTCTAATGTAACTACTTCCCCTTGATCTAAAGAGGCTTTCATTGCAGGAGCACCTTCAGGCTCAACCCCAATAATTTTGGTATTCGGACTGATCTGAGAAAAATAGCTACCTACACCAGAAGATAGACCTCCTCCACCAATTGGCATCACCAAGTAGTCGATTTCATCTTTTGCGTCTTCAAGAATTTCTAAACCAACGGTACCCTGACCTTCAATCACTTTAGGATCGTCAAAAGGATGAATAAATACTCTTCCTTCTTGATCACAGCGTTCCATAGCAGCAGCATAAGCATCGTCAAATGTATCGCCTACAAGAACGACTTCTACTTTGTCTTTTCCCCACATTCTTACCTGACTCACTTTTTGATTAGGAGTAGGTGCGGGCATATAAATTACGCCATGAATACCTAGTTGCTTACAAGAATACGCGACGCCTTGTGCATGGTTTCCCGCACTCGCACAAACAATACCTTTGCTTTGTTCATCTTTAGTTAAAGACGAAATTTTATTAAAGGCTCCACGTAATTTATAAGATCGAACAATTTGTAAATCCTCACGCTTTAACCAAATATCTGCACCATAACGCTCAGATAGGTTCATGTTACGCATTAAAGGAGTACGTGTCACTACATCTTTTAATTTTCGATGTGCTTTGACGATTGATTCTACACTTGGTAAATCCACTGCTTCTTTTATTTCCATAATATGATGAAAAGATGATAGTTTTAAATTGAATCAAAACTATCAAAAAGGGGAAAGCGATTGCTCTCCCCCAGTTGTTGATGTATTAAAAAGCTTATACTATTGATCTAAATTGATCAAGGGCTTAAGCAATTGTATCTTCTTGATCAAATTCTGCCAACAGAGAACTAATCTCCTGACGTTCCTTTGACAATGCAATTCTGCCTGAACGACCAAATTGCATCAAGCCGTAAGGTTTTAAAGCATCATACAAAGTATGAGTTTCTTCTTTATGACCTGTTTTTTCGATCACAATAAAGTCAGCTTTTGCAGCTAATATTCTTGCGTGATTCTTTCTAACTATTTCTTCAACAGCATCTGAATCTGTAAGATTATCAACAGCTACCTTATATAAGGCTATTTCTTGATAGATGATTTCGCTATCTTCATATACAAAGCAACGAACAACATCTATTTGTTTTTCTATTTGTTTTGCTACTTTTTCAGCTTGATCTTTAGTAGTGTAAAACACTATTGTAAAACGGTGAACATTTTCGATCTCTGATGCTGATGTAGTCAAACTCTCAATATTCAATTTTCTTCTTGTGAAGATGATTGAAATACGGTTTGTTAAACCTACTACGTTTTCCGTAAATATTGATAAAGTAAATCTTTGTTTTCCTTCCATGATATTGATATTACTTTAAACGAACATTTGATACAGATTCTCCAGTAGGGATCATAGGGAAAACATTTGATTCCTTTTCTACCACTACCTCTAAGAAACATGGACCTTCAGTATTTAACCACTGATCCATCTTAGCACTCAAATCTTCTCTAGATTCTGATTTATCCGCTTTGATATAATAAGACTCCGCCAATTTCACAAAATCAGGATTTACCATCTCTGTAAAAGAGTAACGGCTATCGAAGAATAGTTCTTGCCATTGTCTTACCATACCTAAGAAACTGTTATTTAAAACAAGAATCTTTACAGGAATTTTATATTGGAAAATGGTTCCCAACTCTTGAATCGTCATTTGATATCCTCCATCACCAGAGATAGAAACTACCAAACGATCAGGAGCACCAACTGCTGCACCCATTGCTGCAGGTAAAGCGAATCCCATTGTTCCAAGACCACCAGAACTTACAATACTATCTGTAATTTTAAATTCATAGTATCTTGAAGCTTCCATCTGATGTTGTCCCACATCCGTCACGATAATGGCTTCACCCTTGGTTTTATCAGAAAGCATTTTGATTACCTCAGACATTTTCACTTTTTCAGTAGAGTCGCCTAAAGCATATTCCAATACTTCTTTCTTTTCAATTTCATCACAAGCATGGAATTCAGCCAACCATTCTTCATGCTTTGCTTCGTTCACTTTAGGAATTAACCTTTCTAAAGCTTCTTTTGCATCAGCAATAATTGGCACATCCGCTTTCACATTTTTATCGATCTCAGATGGATCAATTTCGATGTGAATTACTTTTGCTTGTTTTGCATATCTACTTAAATCGCCTGTTACACGATCGTCGAAACGCATGCCAACGGCAATCAATAAGTCACATTCGTTTGTTTTGATGTTGGGACCATAATTACCGTGCATCCCTAAATAACCCACATTTAAAGGATGATCTGCCGGTACAGCCGACAATCCTAATAAAGTAGAAGCCATTGGAATTCCTGCTTTTTCAGCAAAGGCAATTAATTCCTTTTCTGCTTTAGAAAGCATTACTCCGTGTCCTACTAAAATGTATGGTTTCTTTGCTTGATTGATTAATCTAGCTGCATCATCCAATGAAGATTCTTCCGCCTTAGAAACTGGCTTATAGCTTCTAATTCTTGTACATGGCTTATAAGAAAATTCAATTTCTTGGAACTGAGCATCTTTTGTGATATCAATCAATACAGGACCTGGACGGCCACTTTTAGCGATATAAAATGCTTTTGCGATGGCTTCTGGAATTTCAGAAGCCTTGGTTACTTGGTATGTCCACTTCGTTACCGGTGTAGAAATACCAACCACATCTGTTTCTTGGAAAGCATCTGTACCTAAAAGGTGAGACGCTACCTGACCAGTGATTGCCACCAATGGAGTGGAATCAATCATTGCATCAGCAAGACCTGTAATTAAGTTTGTTGCGCCAGGTCCAGAAGTTGCCAGACATACCCCTACTCTATGATTGACTCGAGCATATCCTTGTGCTGCATGTGTAGCACCTTGCTCGTGACGCACAAGAATGTGTTTCAATTTGTCATCATAATGATAAAGCTTATCATACACCGGCATGATCGCTCCACCAGGGTAACCAAACATTGTATCTACTCCTTCTTCTACTAATGCCATCAATAGTGCTTCAGCACCTGATACTTTTTTGGTTGTCTCTTTGGCTTCTTGTTCTTTTGTGAACTCTTTTGCTGTTGTACTCATTATTGAAATGATTTTTCGTACTACTTGTTCTTAATTACAGATTAAAATTCATCTGTTACACATCCTTCGGACGCTGAAGAAACAGTTTTGATATATTTATATAAAATACCCTTTTTAAACTTAGGATCTGGAGCCACCCACTGTGCTCTTCTTTCTGCTAGTTCTTCATCAGAAACAGCTACCTCGATTTTGTTGTTTACAGCATCGATAGTAATCATATCTCCATCTTTCACTAATGCTAGGTTTCCCCCTACAGCAGCTTCTGGTGTAATATGACCTACTACAAAACCGTGAGTACCTCCTGAGAATCTACCATCTGTAATTAATGCTACGTCTTTACCAAGACCTGCACCCATAATCGCAGAAGTTGGCTTTAACATCTCTGGCATACCAGGACCACCTTTTGGACCTTCGTAACGAATCACTACCACATTACCTTTCTCTACTTCTCCGTTAGCTATACCATCAATTACAGCAAATTCATTATCAAATACTTTTGCTGGACCAACGAATTTCTCTCCTTCTTTACCTGTGATTTTCGCTACTGAACCTTCAGTTGCAAGGTTACCGTAAAGAATTTGTAAATGACCAGTTGATTTGATTGGGTTGTCTTGCGGACGCATTAAATCTTGATCAGAACCTAGTGGATCAACATCTGCTAAGTTTTCTGCAATTGTTTTACCAGTTACAGTCATACAAGAACCGTCTAACAAGCCCCAGTTCAGAAGTGTTTTCATTACAGCTGGAATACCACCTACAGCGAATACATCTTCCATTAAATATTTACCCGAAGGTTTTAAATCTGCAAAGAAAGGTACTCTATCAGAAATTCTTTGGATATCATCCAATGTCAATTCAACATCAGCAGCTTTGGCGATGGCCAACATGTGAAGAGTAGCATTGGTAGAACCACCTAATGCCATAATCACTGTTAAAGCGTTTTCGAAAGAAGCTTTTGTTAGAATATCTGAAGGCTTAAGATCTAACTTTAATAAGTTAAGGATCGCAGGACCTAAATTCGCACACTCATTTTTCTTATCATCTGATACTGCAGGGTTAGATGATGAGTAAGGTAAACTCATACCCATTGCTTCAATTGCTGAAGCCATTGTGTTTGCAGTATACATACCACCACATGCACCAGCACCTGGAATAGCATTTTTGATTACACCTTTATAATCTTCGTCTGAAATAGTACCGGCAATTTTTTCACCCAATGCTTCGAAAGCAGATACAATATTCAGTTTTTGTTTTTTCCAACATCCAGAAGCAATCGTACCACCATACAACATGATTGTTGGACGATCAATTCTACACATCGCCATCATAGCACCAGGCATGTTTTTATCACAACCTACTACAGTGATCAAACCATCATAAAACTGACCATTAACAACTGTCTCCACAGAGTCTGCAATAATATCTCTTGATGGTAGTGAGTAACGCATACCAATTGTACCGTTAGTGATACCATCACTAACACCAATAGTATTAAATACTAAACCAACCATCCCTTCTTTTTGAACTCCAGCTTTTACTTTTGCTGCTAATCCATTAAGGTGCATATTACAAGTGTTACCTTCATAACCTGTACTTGCGATACCAATTTGAGGCTTATCCATATCCTCTTCTGTCAAACCAATACCATATAGCATGGCTTGTGCTGCTGGTTGTGTATCGTCTTGCGTAATCGTGCGGCTATGCTTGTTTAACATCTCTGCCATAGTTGTCTTCTTTGTTTGTTGATTTAAAAATCAGTTTGTTATATAATAGAATAGTTATCGTATTCTGATTGTGTCACGTATTGTCTGTATTTCTCGAATACTTCAAAACCAATTGTTTCTTCCCAATCTTTCAAGACTAAATGTCTATCGATTGAGTTGATACCTGTAATTTGAGCAGCAGTACCTGTAAAGAACGCACCATCGATATCTTTTAGATCCTCGGGCTTGTATTGTCCTTCTACCACCTCTACTCCTAATGATTTTGCAATATCAAAAACTACATTTCTTGTGATGCCAGGATAGATATGTCCTTTTTTAGAAGTATAAAGCTTTCCTCCTTTTTCAAAGAAGAAGTTGGCGCCTGTACCTTCCGCGATATATCCATCAACATCCAATAATAAAGCATCATCAAATCCTCTTTCTTTAGCTTCTGCAATAGAAACAATTGAATTAATGTAGTGCCCAGAAATCTTTGCCTCTACATTAAATGAATGCGGACTTGGCCTTGTGTAGGCAGAGATTGTGATATCCAAAAGGTCTTTCCCTAAGAATTTATCCCATCTCCAAGCTGCTATAAAAATGTTGTGCTTCTTCGTTGGTGTTAAGTCCATGTTTGCTTCTGCATATACTAGCGGTCTAATGTATGCATCAGTAAAACCATTTTCTTCCAACAACTGATAAGAAACTCCCACCAATTCATCTACCGTATAATCGAGACCGAGGTGCATTGTATTTGCTGCTTCAAGAAAACGAGTAAAGTGTTCTCTTGCTTTAAAGATGTTTGGACCCAAAGCGGTTCCGTACGCTCTCATAGCGTCAAATACGCCATTACCATAGTGTAATGACTGCGAAAACAAATCTGCTTTCGACTCTGCTGCTTTTACGAATTCTCCATTGTGGAAAATTACTGTGTCTTGATCATAATACTTCACCATAAGCGAAAAGTATTTTAAGGTTGATAAATTGGATTTTTCATGTGATAAAAAAAAACCACTGTCAAGTTTTTTATTCTGACAATGGCCAAGTTTTATATTTTTCAAAATATCATATACTGACCATTACCTCTCCTTTAGCAGGACGACGTTAGCGATAATGACAATATTTAGGATGATATTTTGCATTTTTCTCAACATTTTCAATCATTGTTTAGTTCAAATATAATTACCTATCTTTTTCTTTTGCAAATAATATAACATTCCTTTCTTTTCTTTTTAATAATAATTACGACACCTAACAATCTATCGTAATCGTTTAACAAAGCAAAACATCAAATAACCCTAAATTAGAGAGATTATATTTATCATTTCTAACAAAAAAATTTAATCCGTGTATATTTGTATCAAATAATATTTCTTTTGAAAAATGATACAAAGAGTTGGCAGTATTGTAAGAGATAAAATTTTTCCGTCCCTGACATGGAAAAAAGAAGCAACCTCAATTCCTACTATTTATCTTACTTTTGATGATGGTCCCATTCCTAAGATTACACCTTGGGTTTTGGATCAATTAGCCAAATACAACGCAAAAGCAACCTTCTTTTGTGTGGGTGATAATATCAGAAAACATCCGGATGTATATAATAAGGTATTAGAGGCGGGTCATACTGTAGGTAATCATACTTTTAATCATTTACAATATTGGAAAACTTCTTATAATAAGTATTTGGATAATGTAAAGGTTTGCGATGAACAACTCGTTTCCAATCCACTCTTTGATGCCGATCGAAAGAAACCATTATTCCGACCTCCTCATGGACAAGTGGGAAAACAAATGATACATACTTTAAAAGAAAAGTACGAAATTATCATGTGGCATGTCCTTACAAGAGATTACAATAAGAACTTCAACGAAGAGAAGTGTTTAGCCACAGCAATTAAACTTACAGAGGACGGTTCGATCGTAGTTTTTCACGATAGTATTAAGGCAGAAAAAAATTTAAGGTATGTTCTACCCCGCTTTTTAGAGCATTTTTCTAAAAAAGGGTATGTTTTTGCCTCACTTTAATTAAAGAAAATATAATTTTTTAAAGTAGATGCTGAAAAAAACTATATTTGTGTTTACAAAGAATAAAAGCGTTTAAAAAAAATGGGCAAGATCATAGCTATTGCTAATCAAAAAGGTGGCGTAGGTAAAACAACAACTTCGGTGAATTTAGCTGCAAGCTTTGCTGTTTTAGAATATAATACACTTTTAGTTGATGCAGATCCACAAGCAAACTCCACATCAGGATTAAATTTAGATCCTAAGGAAGAAAGAAAAAGTATCTACAACTGCATGGTAGAAGATATTAATGCAGAAGATATTATTGTGGCCTCTGAATTTGATAATTTAGATATAATTCCATCTCATATCGACCTTGTAGGGGCCGAAATCGAGATGATTGATATAGAAGATAGAGAAACAAGAATGTTGAAAGCACTTGAACAAGTGAAAGACAAATATGATTTCATTATCATTGATTGTTCTCCATCGTTAAATTTAATTACAGTAAATGCACTTACTGCTGCAGATTCTGTAATTATACCTGTGCAATGTGAATATTATGCATTAGAAGGATTGGATAAACTTTTAAAGACTATTGACTTGATCCAATCACGTCTAAATCCTAACTTGTTGATCGAGGGGATTTTGATGACTATGTATGATACGCGTTTGAGACTTTCTAATTTAGTAGTGGAAGACGTGAGAAAGAATTTAGGTGATTTAGTATTTAAGGTGATCATCCCTAGAAACATTAAAATTAGTGAGGCTCCTAGTTTTGGTGTTCCTGTGATTGAGCACGATGCGGTGAGTAAAGGTGCTGTCAGCTACCTCAACTTAGCACAAGAAATATTAAAACGTAACAAGATTGAAGTAAAAGCATAGGAACCGATTATTTACCTCGATTAAATGAACTGATAGGCGGATTAAATTATGCCAGAGAAACAAGAAAAGAAAACATTAAAAAGGAGAAATGCACTAGGTAAAGGTTTAGGTGCCTTACTGGGTGAAAATAAATCTGATGCTCAACCTGAGGAAGTAGTGGAACAAGTAGCCCCTACTCCAGAGGTAACACAACAAGTTGTCGAAAAACTTGATGAAATTGCCATTTCTGAGATCGAAAGAAATCCTTATCAACCTCGTTTGGAGTTTGAAAGTGATGCACTTAAAGAATTGGCAGATTCTATTCGTGTTCAGGGTATTATTCAGCCTATTACAGTCAGAAAACTAACAGAACATCAATATCAAATTATTTCGGGCGAACGTAGATGGAGAGCCTCTCAAATGGCGGGATTGGAAAAGATTCCAGCTTATGTAAGAGGAGCCAACGATACTCAAATGCTTGAAATGGCTTTGATTGAAAATATTCAGAGAGAAGACCTCAATCCTATAGAAATTTCAATCACATACCAACGTTTAATCGCTGAATGTGATCTAAAACAAGAGGAACTTGGTGATCGAGTAGGAAAAAAACGTTCTACTGTGGCCAATTACCTTCGTTTATTGAAGCTTCCACCGGAAATTCAAGCAGGTCTAAGAAGTAATAGTATTTCTATGGGACATGCTCGTGCTTTGGTAAACGTAAATAGTATCGAGGTGCAATTGATGATCTATGATATGATTATCAAGAATGAACTCTCTGTAAGAAAAACTGAAAACCTTGTTAGAGATGTGATTCAAGGTAAAGATCTTAAAAGTGCTAGTGCTAAAGCCAAAAGTCAACCACTTGATTTTGAATTCAGCCGTTTGCAAAGAGATTTATCAACTCACTTTGGTACTCAGATTAAAATTAATAATGCTTCAGATGGAAAAGGTGAAATTAAGATTCCTTACACATCTGTTGAAGATTTAAATAGAATACTTGACATTCTTAAAACACACTGATGCCTAAATTCTTTAAATTTTTATCTTTCTTTTCGCTCATCTTATGCCTATTGTCAGTTTCAAATAATGTGCTTGCACAAGTTGAAACTGATTCTGTGTATAGAAATATGACGGAAGACGAAAAAGTGGCTTATAATGAAAGAGTGATCGATTCACTTAATTCATTAAAACAAATGCCCAATCATATTGATCAGAAAGAAAGAAAAAGGAAGAAACGAACTCAGTATAAAAGTTTAACAGGACCAACACAAGCTTCTTTTTATACCATTGTTATCCCCGGTTTAGGTCAGATACACAATAATAAAGCTTGGAAAATACCTATCCTTTATGGTGGGTACGCCGTGTTTGGTTACTTCATTAAATTTAATCATACCAATTATATAGAAAGTAGTCATTGGTTGGCTTATAAAGCTGATGCTGATCCAACCAACGATGATTTAATTCCTGAAATCTACAGAAACCTATCTGTTGACAACTTGGTCTCAAGAAGGGATCGTTTTCGTAGAGATCGAGATTTTATGATTATTGTTTCTTGTGGTTGGTACTTATTGGGAGCATTGGATGCCGCTGTTGATCAACATTTAAAATATTATGATGTCAGCGAGGATCTCTCTTTTCAATTTAAACCGGCTGCTATTCCAGATCCATTAACCGGATTACCTGCATTAGGAGCAACTTTAACTTTAAATATAAATTCGAAATAGATATAACAAATGAATTTTTTATTAATAGGATACGGAAAAATGGGTAAAACCATTGAGGGTATTTTAAAAGAACGTGGACACAACATTGTCAATATTATTGACTTAAACAATAGAGAAGATTTAATCAATATCGACCCTTCTACTGTAGATGTGGCAATTGAATTTACTCAACCTAGTTCAGCCTACGATAATATCAAAGTATGTCTGGATAAAGGAATAAGAGTAGTTTCTGGTACTACAGGTTGGTTGGATAAGAAAGAAGAAGTTGAAGCGGCTACTAAAGCTCAAAACACTGCTTTCTTCTATGCATCAAATTATAGTTTAGGTGTAAATATCTTCTTTGCTTTAAATAAAAAACTAGCTGAGATGATGTCTGCTTTTAATAAGGAGTACAAATCATCAATGGTAGAAATTCATCATACTCAAAAATTGGATGCCCCAAGTGGTACTGCAATCACTTTAGCTGAAGGTGTGATCGAAAAATTTGCAGGTGTGGACTCTTGGACGCTTAAAGGCGAGGATGAAGCTAAAGCAAACGGTATCGAAATCGAAGCACTTAGAGAGCCAGACGTTCCTGGTACACATGAGGTGACTTACGAATCTGAAATCGACAGAATTGACATTAAACACACAGCACATTCAAGAAAAGGTTTTGCTCTAGGTGCTGTTTTAGCTGGAGAATGGCTTCATAAAAAAGAAGGTATCTTTGGTATGGAAGACATGTTAGCTTTATAGGATTATGAGTAATAAAAAGAAAAAAGGATTTTTAAGGGAATGGGGCGATGCTCTACTTTTTGCAGTAGTAGCTGCAACATTTATTCGTTGGATTGCTTTTGAAGCCTTCACGATCCCTACCTCATCCATGGAAAAATCTCTTTACATTGGTGATTTTCTATTCGTAAGTAAATTACATTACGGTCCTCGTACTCCGAAGACACCTCTTCAAGTTCCACTTACACATCAAAAAATCTGGGGAACTGATATTAATTCATTCTCTGATGCCATTCAATTACCTCAGTTTCGTTTACCTGGATTTAGCGAGGTGAAGAACAATGATGTGGTTGTTTTCAACTACCCAGCTGAATTGAATGATTATCCAACGGATTTGAAAACCAATTATATCAAAAGATGTATTGGTATTGCTGGTGATGATATCGAGATCAAAGAGCAAGTAGTTTATATAAACGGACAAAAAGCGGATTATGGCGATTATGTTAACCTTCAAACAGGTTATGATATGGTCACAAAACAATTGCTTACTAAAGATGCTTTAGAGGAATTAAGTATTTACTATAATATCCATGATGTTGCTATCTTCCCGTCTCCAGAAAGAGCAAATTACATTAATGAACAGTATGGTGGATATGTTATTTCGAAATCAAGTGAGAACAATACCTACACTTACAAGAATGTAAATCTTACTGATAAGCAGGTAGAGGAGTTGAAGAAGAATCCATTAGTTGTGTCATTGACTAAAGTGATGGATATTGAACCAAGTCCAAACATTTTTGGGTCTGCTGTAAACAATTGGTCAACTGATAATTTTGGACCATTACACATTCCAAAAGAAGGTGAAGAGGTAAAAATTACTACTGAAACTTGGCCTTATTACAAAGACATCATTCAGAAGTATGAGGAAAATGACAATCCTCAGTTCAAAGGTGGAAAGTTATACATCGGAGGACAAGAAACAGATATTTATACTATTCAACAGAATTACTATTTCATGATGGGTGATAATAGACACAATTCTTTGGATTCAAGATTCTGGGGTTTTGTTCCTGAAGATCACATTATTGGTAAAGCTGTAATGACTTGGTTCTCTAGAAACCCTAATCCTGATACGGGTTCTGTTCGATGGGATCGTATCTTACACATTATCGATAGCGACTTCCAATTACCAAGCATTATCAAGATTATTATATTGGCTATTTTCTTTGGAACAATTTTCTTTTTCTCAAAAAAAGAAAAAGCGAATAAAGGGATTGACAATAACTAAATTTTCTTAGTAAATTATATTAGTAAAAGCCGAAGTACTCCTTCGGCTTTTAGAGCATATTTGAAATACGTTTCAAACGATGTTCACCACAACTATCATATAAAACATATATTCACATCGTAAAAATGAAAAGATACTTACAAGGAACACTAATAGCTCTATTATTGTTGCCCTTATCGGCATGGGCACACGAAGGAATGTGGCTTCCTTCACTACTACAACAACTTAACGAAGAAGATATGCAGGCCAATGGCTTTAAATTGACTGCAGAAGATATCTATTCAGTAAACAAATCAAGTATGAAAGATGCTGTGGTTTGGTTTGGAAGAGGTTGTACTGGTGAAGTCGTTTCTGACAAAGGCCTTATTCTTACTAACCACCACTGTGGTTATGGACAAATTCAATCACACTCTTCAGTAGAAAAAGATTTATTGACAGAAGGTTTTGCAGCTCAATCGTTTGGTGAAGAGCTTCCTAACCCTGGTTTAACAGTTTCTTTCGTTGTTAGAATTGACGATGTTACTTCAAAAGTTCTAAATGGAGTAACTGATGGTATGAAAGAAGATGACCGTCAGAAAGTAATTGCAGAAAACATTAAGAAAGTAGGTGATGCTGCTGTAAAAGGTACACACTATGATTACCAAATCAAGCCTTTCTTCTATGGTAACGAATACTACATGTTTACTATGGAAACTTTCTCAGATATCCGTTTGGTATTTGCTCCTCCTTCATCGGTAGGTAAATTCGGTGGAGATACAGATAACTGGGTATGGCCTCGTCATACAGGTGACTTCTCTATTTTCCGTATTTATGCTGGAAAAGATGGTAAACCTGCAGAGTACTCTGAGGACAATGTTCCTTTCACACCAAGATACCACTTCCCTATCTCTTTAAACGGAGTGAAGGCAGATGATTTCACTATGGTTTATGGATTCCCTGGTAGAACACAGCAATACTTACCTTCGGAAGGAGTAGATTATACAGTAAACAAATCTAATCCTATCAAAATTGCAATGAGAGAAAAGACGATCGCAATTTTAGATAAGAACATGAAAGCGGATGATGCGGTAAGAATCAAATACTCTGCGAAGAAAGCAAGAGTAGCTAATGCTTACAAAAAATGGATTGGTGAAAGTAAAGGTTTAGAGCGTTTAAATGCTATCGATAAAAAAGAAGAGCAAGAAAAAATGTTCGCCGATGCTGTAAAGAACAAACCTGAGTATGCTGGTTTGTTAGAGAAGTTTGAAAAGCAATTTGCTGCCGTTGAGAAATATCAATTGGCAAGAGATTTATACATCGAAGAGTTGTACTACGGTCCTGAGATCTTACGTTTCTCTTTAGGTTTTAACGAGCTTAAAAAATATGAAGCAGGTACGCCTGAATTCATTGCTACGGTTTCAAAGTTGAAAAGTGCGGCAAAAGGTTTCTTTAAAAACTACGATAAAGGAACAGATCAAGAAATCTTTGTTTCTGCCTCTTCATTATATTCTGATGCTATCGATCCATCTTTCTTACCTGACGCGTTTAAAACTGCTAAAGAGAAAGGTAACTTTGATAAATTAGCTGCATCTGTTTACAAGAAAAGTATTTTCTGTAATGAAGAGAAATTGATGGCATTACTTAATGGAAACGAGAGTGCTATTTTAGGTAAAGTAAAAAAGGACCCTGCTTTTGTTTTAGCTAATGATATTTACGAGATCTTCAATAATAAAGTGGTATTTGAATACAAAACACTTTCTGAAGAAATCAATTTATCAATGAGAACTTACGTAAAGGCTTTAAGAGAAGTATTCCCTAACCGAGAGTATGTTGCTAATAACAAAGGAGCTAGTAAGAAATACTGGTCAGATGCCAACTCAACTTTAAGAGTTACATATGGTAAAATTGAAGGTTCTGAACCAAGAGATGGTGTTGAATTCAAACATTATACGACTCTAGAAGGTGTAATGGAGAAAAGATTACAAGACGTACCAAAGACTCATGAATTCTATGTACACCAAAAATTGATCGACCTTTACAACAAGAAAGATTACGGTCAATACGGTGAAGATGGAAAAATGATCGTTTGTATTACAGGCTCTAACCATACCACTGGTGGTAACTCGGGTTCTCCTGTTATCAATGCAGAAGGTCAGTTGATCGGTATCAACTTCGATAGAACTTGGGAATCGACCATGTCAGATTTGATGTTCGATCCAGTAAAATGTAGAAATATTATCGTTGATATTCGCTATGTATTATTTATCGTTGATAAATATGGTGAATGTCCTCGTTTAATTGAAGAAATGAATTTAGTGAAAAACTAATTTTTATTTCTGATAATAAAAAAGCCTTCAACTATGATTAGTTGGAGGCTTTTTTTTTCACTTGGATTTTATAATCACAAATGAATATCAAATTATCTTTTTGATGAAAAACTAAGACTCTAACCCTAAACGGTCTGAAATCTCTTCTATTGCTTCTTCTTCATCTTCGCAAACGCCATCAGAAGCATCTGCAAATAAATGAAGGATTTCCAGCACATCATCTTTTTCTATATCGTTTTCATTCAGATAGATCGCCAAAGTATCCAAAAACGGATCTTTCCATTTATCTAATGTTTTCACTAGGTACTCCAATTCTTGGAAATACAGTTTTTGAAGATTTTCTAATTCACTTCTTGTCAAATCGCTTTTATAGGCATCTGACATAAATTTAGAGAGGTACTTTACAAATACCCACTCTTCATCGTCTACTACTCCGTCAGAAGCAACAATTAAAAGACATGGAAAGTACATTAGAAGCGTATTAAACTTTTCTTCTGTAATTTCTATATTATTAGCATCAGTATATTCTTTATATAACTGATTTATAGCTGAATTCGCACTCATTGTTAAAAAATAGTTTCAATGTCAGTTAATGTGATTACAATTAATTAGCACATTCGCTCATGGTATTGTAATTTAGCTGATTATAGACAAATAATTATACGATGAGCGGTATTATTTTAGCTATAGAGTCGTCATGTGACGAAACTTCAGCTTCAGTAGTAAGTCACGGTAACGTGCTTAGTAATATAGTTTCCACGCAAGAAGTACACCAAAAATACGGAGGTGTGGTTCCGGAGTTAGCCTCGAGGGCACATCAAAAGAATATTTTACCAGTTGTTAGCGAAGCTTTAAAAGAGGCCAAAATCGAAAAATCGGATTTGGATGCGGTAGCTTTTACAAAAGGTCCAGGACTTTTAGGAGCCTTACTAGTCGGTGCTTCTTTTGCCAAAGGTATGGCCATGTCATTAGATATTCCTTTGATTGGTGTAAACCATATGCAAGCACACATTCTTGCTCATTTTATTGATGATCCTAAACCTCAGTTTCCCTTCTTGTGTCTTACTGTAAGTGGAGGACACACCCAATTAGTCGTAGTGAAATCGCCATTAGAAATGGAAGTTGTAGGAGAAACTATAGATGATGCTGTAGGCGAAGCCTTCGATAAAACAGCAAAGATTATGGGGTTAGATTATCCAGGAGGGCCATTAATTGATAAGTATGCTAAAGATGGAGACCCACTTAAATTTGAATTCCCTAATGTAAATATTCCGGATTATAATTTTTCGTTCAGTGGCATTAAAACCGCTTTCTTGAATTTTATGCGAAAAGAAAGTCAGAAGAATGAAAACTTCATTGAAGAAAACAAAGCAGATATTTGCGCAAGTATTCAGCATACCCTCATCAAGATTTTGATGAAGAAGTTGATTAAAGCATCAAAGGAATTAAATATTAAAGAAATTGGAATTGCTGGTGGAGTTTCTGCAAATTCATCACTTAGAAATACTATATTAGAAGAGGGAAAGAAAAGAGGATGGAATGTCTTTATTCCTGATTTCGAACATTGCACAGATAATGCTGCTATGATTGCTATGGCTGCCCATTATCAGTTCGAAGGAAACGACTTTGAAGCATTAAGCACCTCTCCAAATCCTAGAATGAAGTTTACAGGAACTAACGAATAACTTTTATGGGAGTCTTTATAGTTATATTCGCTTTTGCTGCCGCTATAGGTTTAGGTGTTTTTTTGAATCTTAACTCAAAAAAATCTCAACCTATAATTCCAGCTGTGAATACATTAACAGATGCAGATGTTATTGCCTTGGCAAAAAAAAATCACGAAGGAATTAGTGTAGCTGCTTTATGTTTACAAGCGAAAGTAAGTGCAAAAGAAGCAAGGAATAAATTAGAAGAACTCAGACAAGAAGGTATTCTTTATTTAAATGTAGATGAGGAGGGCAACGAAAAATTTAAAATAAGCGATACTTCATTACTTGATTAATATTTATTCACATTTATTTAACTAAACTGAATACGTATTCATCTATATTGCTAATACTAATTAACGCTAGAAACATCTTTAGTTCAGTAAAGAAAATGAAATAGATAGAGACCGTTCCCTTTGTGGAAACGGTCTCTTTATTTTTACGCCTACAGATATAAAAAATCAAAGTTTATTAAATTTTCAACTCTTGATTTTAATTCTACGTTACTCCTTTTTTTAATTCAAATGCTTTACCATATTTGCACTATGGAAACAATACTAGCATTCATTACTTGGGATGTCAATCCTGAAATATTTCCAAGTATATCTTGGTTACCGGTTAGATGGTACGGTCTTTTATTCTCTCTTGGATTTTTGATCGGTACTTATATCATGGCTAAAATCTTTGTTCGCGAAAACAGACCAGAATCTGATGCCGACGCTATCTTGTTATATATGGTTGTCGCTACTGTAATTGGTGCACGTCTAGGTCACGTGGTATTCTACCAGCCAGATTACTATTTTACACCAGCTCATTTTATTGAAATCTTCCAAGTATGGAAGGGTGGGTTAGCTTCACATGGTGGTGCTATCGGTATCATCATCGCATTGTATTATTACGCTAAAAAACGTCCAGATCAACCTTGGTTATGGATTTTAGATAGAATCGTCATTCCAGTAGCTTTAGCAGGATGTTTTATCCGTTTTGGTAACTTAATGAACTCTGAGATTGTTGGTAAGCCAGCAGAAGTTGCATGGGCATTTATCTTTACAAGGTTGGATAATATTCCAAGACACCCTGCTCAGCTTTACGAATCGCTTACTTACTTAGGTATCTTCTTTATTTTAGGTGGTATCTACAAAAAACAAGGTCCTGCTTTACCACAGGGTAGATTATTCGGTCTTTTCCTTGTTTTAGTATTCGGTATGCGTTTCGTTTGGGAATTCTTTAAAGAAAACCAAGTTGGTTTTGAACAAGGCATGGAATTCAATATGGGACAATTATTAAGTATCCCTGCCGTCTTAGGTGGTTTGTACTTTATTTGGAGATCAACTACTCCAGCTGCAGCCCCTCCTCCATTCCCGGAAAAGAATCCTAACCTAAATAAGGATAAAAAATAAATTCAAGAAAGCCTGTCATTTAGATAGGCTTTTTTTAATTTAAATGAAATTTAAAATAACACATATGATTGCCAAAACTCCAACTCCTCCCTACTATGCAGTTATCTTCACAAGTATCAGAACTGAAGTTCAAGAAGGTTATGAAGTGACTGCTGATTTAATGGTAGAAATAGCACAACAGCAAGAAGGATTTTTAGGAATGGAAAGTGCCCGAGATGGAATCGGAATCACTGTATCTTATTGGAAAGATTTAGAATCGATCAGAAAATGGAAAGCGAATAGCGATCATTTAACTGCTCAAAAAATGGGAAGAGAGAAGTGGTATGAGGGGTATACGACGAGGATTGCGAGGGTGGAGAGGGAGTACTCGTTTTAGCAGGTAGCAGGTAGCAAAATTAACGCTCGTTTTTTAGGTAATAAGTAATAACTAATAGGTAAGGGTGTGTTTAAACTGGCGTAGATGTTAAGCGACATCGGCATTTGTGCCTTAAACGCTAGAGGTCTCCTGATCTCGTTTTTTAAAAACTAAGGAACTAAGGAACTAAGGAAAGTTACTTTGTTGAGGTAAAAAACGTATCAAAAGCCCATGGATTTTTTCATGAGGACAGAAACTTAAGGTAAGAGGTAAAAGGGAAAATTTGATAAATGTTATTTTATCAGATGATTAAATTTTTAAAATGTAACCAACATCGTGTTGATAACTTTTTATTTTTATCTGTTTTTAGAAAAGAAAGTTATCCACATTTTGGGGATTTGATCACATTTATAAAAAAATAGATGTGAATAAAATGCGGGTTGCTATACATACTTAAGGCTCATAAATGGAAAAATCCTTTTATGAGCCTTATTTATGTTGATAAGTTTTCAAAAATGGGGCTTACGCTTCCACTTCTTCATAATCACTTACTGGAATACATGAACAAACTAAGTTTCTGTCGCCAAACGCACTGTCGATACGACGTACTGTTGGCCAGAACTTGTTGGCTTGTACGTATGGAAGTGGATAAACTGCTTTCTCTCTTGAGTAAGGAAGCGTCCACTCACCTGTGATTGTCATTTCCTGAGTATGAGGTGCATTTTTCAATACGTTCTCTACCGGATCTGCTTGACCATCGATGACCTCTTGAATTTCCTTACGGATTTCAATCATTGCATCACAGAATTGATCCAATTCCGCTTTGCTTTCTGATTCAGTTGGTTCGATCATCAATGTACCTGGTACAGGGAATGATACTGTTGGTGCATGGTATCCGTAGTCCATCAAACGCTTAGCGATATCTTCAACTTCGATACCTGCTGGCTTGAATTGACGACAATCTACAATCATCTCGTGAGCGTTTCTGCCATTTGCACCTACATACAATACTGGGTAATGCTCTTTCAATCTGATTTGCATATAATTCGCATTCAAGATCGCTGTTTTTGTAGCATTCGTTAATCCTTCTGCCCCCATCATTGCGATGTAAGCATAAGAGATTGGAAGAATACTTGCAGAACCCCAAGGTGCTGCCGATACAGCTGAAGAGGCTTTTTCTCCAACATTGTTATCGATTACTGCGTGACCCGGTAAGTAAGGAGCAAGATCTGCAACTACACCAATTGGACCAACACCAGGACCACCACCACCGTGAGGGATACAGAATGTTTTATGTAAGTTCAAGTGACAAACGTCAGCGCCGATATTAGCAGGTGAAGTTAAACCTACTTGAGCATTCATGTTTGCACCATCCATATATACACGTCCACCATTATCGTGAATGATTTGGCAGATCTCAATTACTGATTCTTCGAATACACCGTGAGTTGATGGATAAGTAATCATCAATGAAGATAAGTTTTCTGAGTGATGCTCAGCTTTTGCTTTTAAATCTTCAACATCGATGTTACCTGCTTCATCACATTTTACGATCACTACTTTCATACCTGCCATTACTGC
Organism: Flammeovirga yaeyamensis; assembly: GCF_018736045.1. NCBI lineage: Bacteria > Pseudomonadati > Bacteroidota > Cytophagia > Cytophagales > Flammeovirgaceae > Flammeovirga > Flammeovirga yaeyamensis. The sequence continues at coordinate 4,008,467 of NZ_CP076132.1, forward strand.
AGATGCTGGGTTCGTACCGTGTGCAGATGAAGGAATGATGGCAATATTTCTATGGCTATCACCATTGGCTTCGTGATAAGCACGGATAGTCAATAGACCTGCATACTCACCATTTGCTCCAGAGTTTGGTTGTAATGACATTGCATCAAAACCAGTGATTTCACATAACCAAGCTTCTAAGTTTTTGAAGATCTCTTGGTATCCTTGTGCTTGCTCTTTTGGTGCAAACGGGTGGATCGATCCAAACTCAGGCCATGTTACAGGAATCATTTCAGCTGTAGCATTCAATTTCATTGTACAAGATCCCAATGAAATCATTGAGTGTACCAACGAAAGGTCTTTGTTTTCCAAACGCTTTAGGTAACGTAACATTTCATGTTCCGCATGGTATTGACTAAATACTGGATGCGTCAAGAAATCAGATTCACGTTGTAAATCAGCAGGAATAGAAACATTCACATCGTTTGCTAACGCTTCTACATCTACAGCTTCATTTAAACCAAGTGCGTCTTGGAAGATATTTACAATATCAACTACGTGAGAAACATCCGTTTGTTGGTTCATTGATAGGCCAATGTTACCATCCTCGAAGTAACGGAAGTTCGTCGTACGCTCTTCAGCTAAAATCTTGATTGCTTTTGCTTGAAGAGGTGTTGTATTGATTCTTACAGTTTCGAAATAATCTTTATTGACTACTTCAAGACCAATTTTTTCAATTGATGTTGCCAAAAGGTTTGCCATTCCGTGTGTACGGTAAGCAATTGTTTTTAAACCTTCCGGACCATGGTAGATAGCATATGCAGCAGCCATCACACCTAATAATACTTGTGCAGTACAGATGTTTGATGTTGCACGCTCACGCTTAATGTGTTGCTCACGTGTTTGCAATGCCATTCTGTAGGCTTCGTTACCATCTTTATCTTTAGAGATACCAATGATACGGCCAGGAATTTGACGTTTGTAAGCATCTCTAGTCGCTAGGAAACCTGCGTGAGGTCCACCGTATCCCATAGGAACACCAAAACGTTGTGCAGAACCAACTACTGCGTCTGCATCCATTTTACCTGGCTCTTTTAGTACTGTTAATGCTAAAAGATCCGATGCCATTGCTACCAATACTCCATTTTCGTGAGCTGAAGCAATAAAGTCAGTATAGTCAGAGATAGCTCCATTTGTATCTGGGTATTGAACCAATACACCAAATAAAGTTGGGTCTGTTACATCTAAATCTGCAACATTACCTATTACCAAGTCGACTCCGATAGGAGTACAACGTGTTTTTAATAAATCAAGTGTTTGAGGATGACAAGTATCTGCTGCAAAGAATTTATTGGCTTGCTTTTTCTTAGCACCTTTTCTAGCTCCATGGAACATATGTACCACTTCACCTGCTGCTGTAGCTTCATCTAATAGAGAAGCGTTGGCCAATTCCATTCCTGTAAGATCTGTCACCATAGTTTGGAAATTTAAAAGCATTTCCAATCTGCCTTGCGCAATCTCTGCTTGGTATGGAGTATAAGCAGTGTACCATCCCGGGTTTTCCATGATATTACGCAAAATTACCGGAGGGGTAATTGTATTGTAATATCCCATACCAATATAAGAACGATAGATCTTATTCTTCTCTGCAATTGTTTTGAATTGACGTAAGAATTGGTATTCCGTTAAAGGTTGAGGAAGTTCTAAAGGTTTCTTTAGACGGATTTTCTCAGGGACAGTTTGAGCGATTAATTCATCAATATCTGATACCCCTAAAGCGGATAACATCTCCTCGATTTGAGTATGGTTGGGCGCGTTGTGCCTTGCCTCAAATCTCTCGAAATTGTTTAAATCAATTTTCATCGACTATGGTTGTGTTGTGGTAATTTTGAACGAGCATATTGAAGGTTATCGAAGGAGTGGTAAATTATTCCCGCACCCTCCCTATCAAATGCTGCGGCAAATATAATTAACTTTGATTATTAAATAAACCTTACTAATTATTTGTGAAAATAATTTTCAGATAAGACTTCATATTTTGAATATAATAACATAATTAAAGTATCTGTTTGGTAACTGTTTAAGTGAATAAATTTTCATTTTAAGTGAAATGAGCGAAATACTTACATATGTTGAATCTTTTGGATAAAATAATGAACACAATGTATTAAATTGCCTTTAATTCAGTTTGATAATCAATTAATTATATCGAAATTTAAATAAAGTACAATTTTAGAAATGTAAGGCTTTGCATTTCGGATGACGAACCAAGTTACCCCACTAATGAAAACGAGTACACTGACTATACTGCTTACTATTTGTTACTTAAATTGTTTTGCACAATGTAAAACAAATCAGGCTATTGAATTCTTTAATTACAATACAGTTAACAATCTCTACCTAGAAATTGATTCTACAGATTACAATCAATTTGTCTCTATGTCTTTAAAACCAAACCAATTAGTGTTTGGCCAACTGAAAGTTGAAAATCAAGGAAAAAAGGAATCTTATTGTGGAATTAGTTTTCATATTAACGATCAAGTAGAGGATAGTAATTACAAAAAATCCATTAAAATAAATTTTGGTCAGCATACCGATCAGTTAAAAGGCATATATCTCGAAGCCATAAATAATGATCCTACTTTATCAAGAAAAAAATTGATGAATAAACTCTTGGTTGATTTGGATATACCAACACCAAGAATGTCGCACACCAATTTATATATCAATAATCAATTTATCGGCTTATACCTCTTAACCGAACCAATTGATGAACGCTTTTTACATCATCAATTTGATACAAACGATGGAGTACTTTACAATGCTCACTTTGGGGCCGACTTAATGAATGATCCAAATTCATATTTAGATGATAAAGTATATCACCTTTATTCGGGACATGACTTTCATAACAACTCACTTCATTCCTTCTTAGACAGTATAAATCTATTACATCATACTGAATTTAAAGCTTACATTGAAAAACATTTTGATACAGAGACTTTCATCAAAACATTAGCAGTTGAGATACTCTGTGGACACTGGAATAACTACGCATACAACAAAAACAACTTCAGTTTATATCAACATCCTAAAACAAAGAAATGGACTTACATCCCTAAAGGATACAACAACACTTTTGGTATAAACTATGTTTCTAATCGAATTGATTGGGCGGTTAGAGACGTAAACCATTGGCTAGATCCTTATGAGGCTCGTTTATTAGTCAGTAAAATTTTAGAAGATCCTGATTACAGAAATCAGTTCAACATTTTTATTCACCAATACATCAAGACGACATTTAATACCAAAGTATTATCACCTTATCTGAACCATCAGAAAGAAATTTTACTCCCGTATGTCGAAAACGATTATCTCTACTGTATGGAGTATGGTTGGACAGAAACTGATTTTATTCTCTCTTTTGAACATCAAACAAACAATCATATTGATCATGGTTTAAAAGAATTTATTGATGTTCGAAGTCGTTCTGCTTTAAAACAGGTGATATTACCTACAGAAAACGATTTATCATCACATTGGATCAAAACCATTCAATACCTACCAGAACCTGATAAAAATGTCGTTTGGATGACCATGAACGATATGAACTATAAACGTTGCATGGTGACTGTTGTAAACGATAAAGGAAAAACAGTTAAACGATTCATTTATTCTCCTGCAGCATCAATAAAAGTGGAGTACGATAAATTCTCAAAAGGCACTTATTTTTTAAATACTGAGATTGAAAATATTAAAGGAAGTTGGGTGAATTTGCCAAATGTTTTAGTAACCAATTAAACTTTAGTATAATTCTAAAACTCAAACTAAAAGTTAAACTTCATATTAAACCTCCCCCATTTAGGGTAAAGTGGTGGAAATGTGTTTTCTGGCTGATAATTATGGCGATCCCAATGGTATTCGAAGGCACCAATTCTATGGGTTAATACCACCCCTACAGATAAAGTATGTATTAATTTAGGTATTTGATGATACTCAATTACATAGGGTGATTCCTCAAAAGGAATTAAGCTTCCTTGCATTTCCCCAGAATAGACATTTAACATCCCTCCAGAGACAAATTTGATATAGGCCTGTGTTATCTTGAAATTTCGAGAAAGCCAACTCTCTGCAGACTGTTCCCTTAAGGTTTCATCCTGTGACCACATACCACTATTGTATTTCATTTTAGCATATTTGGTCTCTTTTAGCTTATAAAAACTACTTGTATTTTCTTTTTTACTCCAAGGTCTTTCACCATTTACAAAGTGATTATTAAACAAGCCGATTCTTAATTGAATACTCCCTTCAGCAGAAATATCCATTGTTCCAACTGTGGCTCTAAGTATCAAAAAGTTTTCGACAAAAGGTAATACAGATACAAAGTCCTGTTTGTAAATCACTGTATAATTAAGTAGTAATCCATTCCCTATTTGGTTCTTCCATCCGTTAATGGCTCCATTACCTATTGCACTGTGAAATTTATTCTGGAAAAAATCTGCTCCTGCTATTTCACCAACAACACCAATATCAAGATAGGTCTCTAAAATATATCCATGAGATGGAGAAAAGGACTCTCTACCTAATCTTAAGAATGTTTGCCCACAAAATGGAATATCTGTAGAATCTACTTCCGTTTGTTCAACATTTTTGGGAGTGTACATTCGATGAGCAAAACTTACTGTATAAAGATCGTGACTATCTTTTGCTTTTAAAGTTAAAGCCCTTGTGAATTTATTATCCAACCCTTTCCAACCTGCTGTGATGGCTGTTCCAAAACTATAAAATTGATCTGTACTCTTTAAAAGAAATAGATCCTCATCCACTGTGAGGTTAAAATAAAAGGGAGACTTCTCTTTATCTTTCTTCTTTTCTTGAGCATGAGTATTTTTCACTTGCAATGAGAAAAAAGTGATAAGAATTAAGCATTTGAAATAGATGAACTTCGAATTCAAAAGAGAATAGATTAGAGTAAATAGAATTGATTTTTTGTTGTTAACTAAATTAATAAAATAATTTAAGATTATTCTCATTTCAATCAACATCAAGAACTATCTGATTACTTCTACCTAATAATTTGATAAACAAAAAGTACAGAGGTAATAAAAAACTGATTATCAATGTTTAATAATATCATATCCAAGTTTAAACATCAGATTCTAGCACTATACACAGTTATTGTATTGATATTCAAAGATTTATTAAGTGTAATATTGACATTAACATTTGATAATCTCTTATTTGTAAACTCAACACATGTAACTGTCTGTTTCTAAATCTATTACCAACTAATTCAACTCTAACTCAATCACTTATTATGAAAATTATCAAGGCAACAAAAGAAACACATTATCAAGAATTTTTAAATCATTGTCCTCACCAATCAGTAAGCAAGGAGTATTTAAAAAAGAACATCACTTACATTCTCGTATTTAAAGGGGAAGTGGCTGGTGGTTATGTTTTTGGTAACACCTATCCTTATCGTTATACCGAACACATTACGGATAAAATCGATAAACAGAAAATGCTTCATTTTACAGCATACAATAACGTAACTGAAATTACGTGTATGTGGATAAAACCTGAGCTTAAAAAATCTTACGTTAGTAAATTCATGTGGGCTTCGATAGGCTATAAAGGCTATTTTGGAAATGCAGAATACTATTTATTTGGCACTAAGTCTAAAAAGTTTGCCAAAGTCTTGAATTTCCCAATGAGTACTAAACGTCTTATGAGTAGCAATACAGATGACAGAAAAAAGTATCATTTCTTTATTGCTGATAGAAAAAAGACTATTCTTGGTGCATTTGAAATATTAATGGGATTATTTATCAAGAAGCCAAATCAAGAATTAATTAGCGAATAATTATATATATCAAATTTTAATTTACACCTCAGATTATTAGTATGGACGTTGTTTTTCAACGTCCATACTGTTTATACATATGTATGATTTAGAAAGGTAACACTCTAGATACCTCATCTTTATATTTTTTAAATGCCTCGGGACGGTTTTTCATCATTTGTGCATCTTTTAATGGTATTGAAGCAAACATGAACATTGCCCACATTCCTACTGAACCTAGTGCAGCATACCACGGAGCGTTATATGCATAAGCCATAATTGCTAATCCAAACCAAAACATCATCTCTCCTAAATAATTCGGATTTCTTGATTTCCCCCAAATTCCTGTTCTTAAAATATCCGATTTTTGTGGATTGCTTCTTTTTCTAAACTTATCCAATTCGTTATCGGCTAAAAGCTCGAATATTCCTCCGATAAATGACATAAGGGCACCAATGTAGAAATAAAAGGGTAATTGTTTCATTCCTACAAATAAGCTTTTGTAATCAAAAACATAGGTCATTCCCCAAAAAGAAAGGAATACAATGACTGTTGGATAAAAGTGTAAGGCTAAAAAATTAATAGGCTCAAACCCCTTTCCGAATTTGTTTCTGAAATTTTCGTATCTAAAATCTTCATGATGCCATCCCGGCCATCCTCTTGCCCAACTTAATGTTAAACGCCAAGACCAGAAACTAATGACAAAAGCAGCGGACCATTGAGGTAATTTCCAATGTCCTCCACCTAGATAGAAATAAAAACCCACCAATAAATAGAAAGGAATCACGGACCAATAGGCATCATAAGTACTGGTGTTTTTTTTGATTACAGAAAAAATGTAACAGACTACTGTCATTACAACATCTGCTATGAACATATTCCATATTCTATTACCAACATCAATATATTCGTAGCTCAGGACACCAGAAATGCCTATAATAATGTAGATGATGGTTATTTCAACTAACGCCTTTTGTTTGCTTGTCATGATATACGCTTAAGATTATAGTCTGAAAAAGCTTGGTATCTATCCGTTAACCAAGGATATTTTAATAGGTCTTCCGGTTGAGCAGACCATTCAATTTTTGCAAATTTACTCACGATACCTTCAGCATGTTTATCTTCGTCGTGAGTAGGAACAATTACTTTGGGCTGAATTAGTTCACAAAGTTTCTCTACACTTTCTATTCCGGGGGATACGACACCACCTAAGAAGAATGGCAATTTGTATAGATTAAATGGTGTGAACATCAAAGAACAACTTGGTACGTTACCCAAAGATGATAGGTGTTGTTCATCTAAACTAAAACCATGTGATAATAGATAAACACTTTCATTTTCTGAGCACAGCACATAGCCATCATAAATAGGATCTATCGCTCTTCGAGTTGGTAAAAAATGGATATCAATATTGTTTATAGAAATTTTAGATTGATGTTTATCCAATCCAATAAATTCAGCATTTGGTAGGGTCTTTTTTATCTCTTTCTGAATTGATTTAGGACCTATTACCTTCTTTGGTTGTAACTTTTCTAGGGTAACTTGATGTAAATGATCAGGATATTTTTGTGTAATCAATACAGCATCAAAAGATGGTACTTTACCATAATCTAACGGAGGCGTTCTATGCCATTGTTTATTGAACCAAGAAAAGTAATCTATTTCAACCCCTTCCAACCAAGGGTCAATCAGAAGTTTCAATCCTTCAAACTCTAAAAACCAAGAGTTATCCATATTGAGCCGCTGTAAATTAATCATATAAAGAGAGTCCGAGTAAATTATTGATCATTAAAGATCAATCATCAGTTTAAATTATGTTTCAAAAGTATAACGTTATACCTATTACATTGTTTGATCTGATATGGTAAATTTTGCTTTGTTACTTTTAAAAACAGTACCATCTTTTAATATGAGTTCAAAAGTTATATCTCCATTTGTAAAAGCTACATATTCTAACAATTTAAGCTTAAATGAAGGTTGAGGTGTTATAAGCAAGTGTTGAAGTCCACCTGTTTCAATCCAATCTGATTTTGTTCTATATCCCTTATCTGGATTGTAAACATCAGTGATAAAGAATAAATCAGAAAGGTCCTCTCCTGCAATCCTACCATCTACATCTTCAGAATAAATGATTTTATAATCCTCGATTTCTTGTTCAAGAATAAAATTTGGCCCTGGAGAGGCATAAGCTTGTTGTATAAAAAAGTAATTATTCACTTTTTGGTGATCTTCCATAACAGATCCAACCGCTTCACCATTTACCAACATATTTAATCGTATATTGATTATTGCTTCTTGATAATTTTCAGATTGATGATCTCGTAAATAATGCCACTCTTCGTTGTGAAAGACAACCTTACCTGACATAATTTCTATATTATTAATTTCTAAGTGTTCATCCCAACCAGGACCACAACCTGGATCACCTGGAATAATTCCACAAGCTGCAATGATAATAAAATGAAAGAGAGAAAGAATGAGAGCACGTTTTAATAGTTGTTTCATAGTTTTTATCCGTTAGTTAATCACCTGAATTTCCTTTAGTTTTTATGAGTAATATATTTTAAACTTCAGATGAATGAAAATGAAAGTTATTAAAATTCGGGTACGATCGCAAACATGATCCCGTATTTTCTACTCGCAGTTTCCTGATAAGTAGCTCTGTATAAAAACATCACTTTCACCATTCTAAAAATATTCTCTATCCCACCTCCTACTTCTACATAAGGTACCGATGGGTCTAAACTTCCAAATGTCGGATCGTCTTTATCCCATGGATTTACATTGGCAGCTAAGTTCTCATCAGAAACTCCTCCCCATAGTAAATTGGTAATCCCAAACGTTTTGATGTTCCACTTTTTCACTAAAGGAATACGATTCATAAATAAACCTTCGAAGTGATGAAACATCCGGATACTTCCGTAAGCATCCGACATAAACTCCCCAAAGCCCATCAAGTTATAACTCGATCGATCATAGATGTATCTTAAATTATTTCCTCTATGTACAAATAATAAAGGGAAGGGAACTGTTGAAGGAGTCCATCCTGCAGAGGCAACGTAATCTAATCTACCAATTGCTCCTAACTTGAAACGATGACTAATACTCATACTTACTTTATGATAGCTGTCCGTTGCATTCAACACATTGGGTAAACCTCTACTATAATTTATTGATATATACGGCAGCTTTCCATTAGCCGCTATATACCGATTTAAATGTCGGCTTGTTACATATTTTTTTCCAAAATCGAAGATGATAGACCCTCCAATTTCAGAAGTAGTAATTTGATTAAAAATGAGAGAATCTGTCGTTGGTGTCGTAAAGTAGTTTTCGTCTTTATAAGTAAAGGAACCTCTTAATTGAATCCCTTCAGCGATATAACTTCCTCCTGTTATTTTGTATTCATCTAAAATGTAAGGATTACTATAAGTCCCCCACAATTGCTGAAACCATAAATAAGGATCTTGCCCAGGGTAAGTTATCCCTGCCCCTAGTCGTTGAAGAGAATGTTGTGCCCTTGCATAAAGAAAAGTCCAATTTTCTTGATCAATAACATATTTCCCCATCACACCCCATTTCCATTTCTGATCTTTAGTGCCATAAGCAATGTGCCCACCCATCACAAAGTTCTTATTCCATTGTGTATTGGTTATTCCTCCAACTTGTAAATGATGCCCTTCCACATCATTTTGTGCATATAGGGCTAATAAAGAACCAAAGTCAAAACCTCCCATTCGATAGTAACCTGTCACGGCCATATCAATTAATTTGGCGGTAGTTTTTACCTCACCCATCGTTTTTACGGTATCGATCATGGCAAAAATACTACTGTCTTGAGGTGTTGTTATCAACTCTTGGTCATCAGACAAAAAAGTATTCTGAGTACTAATATCCACTTGAAATTTACTCCACTTTTCATTCAACTTCCCTCCTACATACATTCTAATTTTCTGTTCGGAAGGCAGCCAAACTTGGGAAGAGTCTATGGGTGCTAGTTTTTGTTCAACATGAATACTATCGATAAAGTTGATTGGAGAAGAACGGCCAATATCAGCAGTGATCTTTTTTATTGCAAAATTCTTTTCATCATCAGTCACCCAAATAGTACCGCCAAAAGTCATGTCGTTTTCCCGTCTTGGAGTATATGTGATTCTGTAACACCAATCATTATCTACCTTTTCAAAGGTCTGTAATTCATAATCAAAATAATTCTTGAAAGTAGGATTTAAAGGGGATACAAAATCGTAGTTTAAAAACCTCATCCAATGTTGATAAAAATTGATGGTGGTCTTTTCAGGGTCCAATCCTTCTTTAAATTGTTGTTCGAATTCAGGACCTAAAAACGCTTCTTTATAGCTTGTGACCTCTCTTTCTTCGGAGATTCCATTGTAAAGTATTTCTGATGAAGAATGTGATGCATACACTGGAACAATCGGTATTCCTTTTTTATCCTTCTCCAAAGTTCCCACCGCCTGCATTTTTGAAATGGCCTTATTGACTAATTTCCTTTCAAAGAATGATGAATCTAAATCAGCAAAATAGATATGTGTATAAATATTCGATTGATAAGTATAGTCTTTTGATTTTTTGAAATTATGCAAATCTGCGTTTTTCATAGCCAATCTGATAATTTCCCAAGCTGGATTTTCGTAACCTCTTCTACCGACTACCACTTCCTCCAATTGTTGGGTAGTACTTGATAAAACAATAAGCTGTTCTTTAGACAGGTCAATCGTATCTGTTTGAATATAGATAGATTTATACCCTAAGCAGCCAATCTCAATACGACCGTTATTAGTCATATTTAAATCAAATAATCCCTTTTCATTTGTAGTAGTTCCTTCTTCTTTTTCCGCTACTTTGATGTGTGCAAAAGGCACAGGTCTCAAAGAGGTTGCATCAATTATTTTACCATAAAACTTGGATGGATTTTGGGCGACAATAGAACTGCCGATAAGAAGAAATAATATGAAGAATATTGACTTCAAATAGTAAAATTTAAAAGGTTTGATATTAGAAAGATAATACAAAATATTTTTCAAAAAAACTCTTAGCACACCAATCGTAAGTAGAGGTAAATGAAATTATTATAGGGATTTAAAAGGTTTCAATAAAGCATGAAGTTTATATTCTCTTAATATTATTTTGTTATCAATGGTTAAGTTTTAACAATAGGTAAAATACTGTTTACATTTAATTATTTTTAACGTAAAAAATACATTTACTATAAAAACTGCCTTCACTTTATCGAAATCCTAACTAAGCTAATAACACTGTACTTCGAATAACATTTACTCAAATTTGTTACACAATATTTTATAAGTGCATTTGTATCAAATTTTAACAATTTTGCGTAAGAATACGAGACTTGTAATCAGCTTTTAATGTTACAAGATATAAATAAATACCACTATCAATCAGACTTATGAAAAGCTTAAATATCATTTTCCTCTCACTATTTCTGTTAGTGTTTACCTACATAAATGCACAAGAAATCCCATTAAACCCTGATGTTAAAAAAGGTACATTATCTAATGGTATGACCTACTATATTCAAAAGAATGACAAGCCTGCCAATGAGGTTCAATTTCGTTTAATTATTAAAGCAGGATCAATACTAGAAGACGAGGACCAAAGAGGATTTGCTCACTTTTTGGAACATATGGCATTTAACGGTTCAGAACATTTTCCTGGAAACAGTTTGATTGATTATTTCCAATCGATTGGTGTTCAATTTGGAGGTGATATTAACGCTTATACTGGCTATGATGAAACAGTGTATATGTTGCCTGTTCCCAATTCAGAAAAGGAAACATTAGACAAAGCATTTTACTTCTTCGGCGATATTTTGGGAGGTTTAAGTTTAAACAAAAAAGATATTGATGAGGAAAGAGGTATCATTCACGAAGAATGGAGAACAACTACTGGTTTAGGCGACCGTACGCGTGATAAAATGTATCCTCTATTGTATTTCAAATCAAGATACAACGAACGTTTACCTATTGGATTGATGGATGAAGTGGTATTGAACGTAGGTAACGAAGAGGCATTAAGAAGATTTTATAAAGATTGGTACCGTCCAGATTTAGCTACCTTATTGGTTGTTGGTGATATTGACGAGTCGGAAATTGAACAAAGAATAAAAGATACTTTTGGTGGTAAAACAAATCCAGTAAACGAAAGAGAAAGAGTTTACTATTCAGTAGAAAACCACCCGAATACTTTGATTGGTAAAATGGTGGATGAAGAAATTACTTCAACATCTGCGATGATTATCAACAAAATGCCGAAACAAAAAGAAGAGACATTAGAAGATCTAAAAACAAGTGTAGCTAACATTCTTTACACTTACATGATCAACCAACGTCTTCAAGAAGTGGCTAAAACGAAAGATGCTCCTTTTATGTTTGCCTCTTCCTATAAAGCAGGAGGATCAGGTGATAAGGATAGATACATGTCTAATGTTTCTGTAAAATCTGGTCAAGTACTTGAAGGTCTGAAAGGGATTTTAAACGAATTATACCGTGCCAAAAAATTTGGTTTCTCTCAAGCTGAATTTGAAAGAAAAAGAGCTATTCTCGCAAAAGATTTAAAAACTGAAGCGATGGAGCAAAGTTCTTTAAAATCTTCTCAATACATCGGCAATTTGATGAGTCACGTGATCTATGGTTCAGAATATACTTCAGCAGAATTTAAAAATGATTATCTGGATAAAGTCATCAAGGAAATTACTGTTGAGGATATAGAAGCTTTAGCACAACAATACATTCAAAACAGTCCTGAAAACAGAGTGGTATTTATCAACGCTCCTAAAGGTGAAAAAATACCATCTGATGAAGAAATTTTAGAGGCGATCAATAGCATCGATTATGCATCACTTACTCCTTACCAATCTGAAGAAGTAGATGGACCATTAATGGAAAAAGAGCCTGTTGCTGGTAAAGTAATTTCAACAACAAAAGATGAAGTTTTGGGTACTACAACGCTAACGTATGAAAACGGTGCTGTGGTAGTCATCAAACCTACAACATTCAAAAACGATGAAATCCAGTTTAGTGGGGCTCGAGATGGTGGTTATTCTTTAGCATCAGACGAGCAATTTAATAATGCTTCTCTTGCTGCTTCATTAGTAGAACTTGGTGGTTTAGGCAAATACAATAAGCAACAATTAGAAAAGCTTATTGGCGACAAACAAGCGACTGTAAGTACAAACATTAATCGTTATAGCGAGACTGTTGGAGGTAAATCTACTGTAGAAGATTTCGAGACAATGATGCAGTTAACCTACATGAAATTTACTGCTCCAAGAAAAGATAAAGAACAGTTTGATCTATATATTTCGAATAAGAAAGAATACAACAAAAACCGTTTGAATGATCCTGATTCCTACTTTGCAGATGTGATCAACAAAACGATGTTTAACAACCACCCTAGAGTGGCTACATTGTTGACTCAAGATCAAATTGATGCACTTAACTTAGATGATGCTTATGACTTCTACACCTCAAGATTTAGCTCTGTAAGAGGGATGCATTTTGTCTTTGTAGGAAATATTGATTTAGCTACTGCACAGCCATTATTGGATAAATACATTGGTGGATTACCTGGTGGTGAGATTGTTCATAACTATCGTGACAACGGCCTTAGAGTACCTAAAACCAAAACAGTCATTGATGTAGCCAAAAGCAAATCAGAAAAAACGAAAGTGATTATCCGTTATCAAGGTAAATACCCTACAGGTCAAGATAATCGCATTAAAATTGAGCTGTTAGGTGATGTAGCCACCATCCGTTTAACGAAAAAATTAAGAGAAGAATTAGGTGGTACCTACTCTCCTTTTGCCTATGGTCGTGTGATTGAACAACCTAACAATGAGTTCCAATTCAACATTGTATTCACCTGTGCACCTGATCAAGCGGATACTTTACAACAAGTTGCTTTACAAATAGTAGACGATTTGAAAAAAGAAGTGAAAGCAGAAGACTTGGATAAGGTGAAGAAAACAGCCGTAAATCACCGCGAAAAAGCTCTAGAAAGAAATAATTACTGGGTGGCTTTGTTACAAAATGCTAACGAACGCAACGAAGGAGCTTCAGAATATGTAAAATATGTAAAAGAGATTAATGAGGTTTCTCAAAAAGATCTTCAAAAAGCTGCTTCGAAATATTTAAAAAATAACAAGGTATTCATCTTCACTCTAAGTCCAGAGAAGACGAAATAACTAAACTATCATGTTAACTAATAACAAAATACTTACTTCAATATTATCCATCTGCTTATTTCTGTCTTCATCTCAATTGTTTGCACAAGAACAGGTTGAGGTGAAAGGTATGGTAACTGATGCTGAAACGGGTGAACCCCTTATTGGTGTGAACGTTATCATAGAAAATACAACATCGGGTGTGGTAACTGACTATGATGGTCACTATAAGATTGGTGGCTTATCAAAGAACACAACGCTTGTGTTCCACTACATTGGCTATCAGGAACAAGTAGCAACAGTAGGCGATCGATCATTAATTGATGTTCAGTTGAGCCCTGCCGTTGAAAACTTGGAAACAGTAACTGTATTTGGGGAGAGTCAAAAAGATGCTCGTTCAATTACTGGTTCTGTCAGTAAAATCGACACCAAAGTGTTCTCCACAGGTACTCCAGCAGGATCGTTTGATCAGTTACTTCAAGGTCAAGTAGCGGGTTTAGCTGTTCAAGCAACGGGTGAACCTGGTGAAGCTTCTCAGATAAGAATACGTGGTAATAACTCCTTAGGTATAAGATCAAAAGATGAGGAATTGACCACATTCAATACTGCCAACGAGCCACTGTATATCATGAATGGTATCCCTATTACCTCTGCTGTATTTGCGACGATCAATCCTGATGATATCGTAGAAATCAAAGTCTTGAAAGATGGTTTATCTACTGTAGAATACGGTACTCGTGGGGCGAATGGTGTAATCGAGATAAAAACCAAAAGAGGTATTGTGGGGAAAACCACTTACAATGTACGTTACCAACATACTATTCGTCCGATCGGTGGATTAGGAGGTATAGATTTGATGGGATCTAAAGAAAAGTTAGCATTAGAAAGAGAATTGGGTATTACCAATGGACTAGGTTATGTGTATTCTCCTAGACCAGGTGATATTGGCCCTGTTTTAGATTACAAAGCACAAAAATATGCTGAATTAGAAGGAATCAATACCAATTGGTACAAAGAACTTTCTAGAGTAGGTCAAGTAAAAGATTTACAAATGAGTATATCAGGTGGTGTGGACAATACGAGATATTTCGTATCTGCCAACTACTATGATGAAGATGGTTCTTACAAAAACTCTTGGGCAAAACGTTTCGCTACTCGTTTCAGTTTAGACCATAATATCAACGATAGATTATCTGTAGGTTTTGATGCTTCCATTGCAAGAAGTGAACGTTCAAGATCGGCAACTTCCCCGGCACGTTTAATCTACACCTTACAGCCTTATGAAACTGTAAATGATACGGCGTATGTATCAAGAAATACGAACATAGCAGGTGTAAACTTCGAAAATCCTTTCGATGAGTTGTACAACAATTACAGTGAGAATACGACTTGGCGATTGAACATCAATCCTAAGATTTCTTACAAGTTAACGAAAGAAATAAACCTTAGAGCGGAGTATGGTTTATCCTACTCTGAGTCAGAAAATACAACCGTGAATTTAGCTAACCCCAATGGAGTTACAGACTTGCAAATTGGTGGTAGAGTATCCAAAGGTCAATCAAAAACGACGACCAATCGTTTGAACTTAAGTGCAGACTTTATGAAAGCTTTTGGGGATCATTTTGTAACGGTTGCTGCTGGTACAGAATACATCCAAAACAATAACTGGGGCTTTGGTTATAATAGTGTAGGTCTTTCTCCAAAAGTAGACCCTACAATTGGAGCAAATCCACAGGCTACAATCAATAACTCTAAGTTTAACGATGGGTTATTAGGTTTCTATGGTCGATTCTCCTATAGCTATAAATCAAAATATGATTTTACTGGATCAGTTAGATTTGATGGATCCTCTATCCTACCTAAAGAAAAACAATTTGTAGGTGCTTACGGTGCTGGTGTTGCTTGGGATATGAAAGCTGAAGATTTCATGGCCAACAATACATTATTTGATCAGTTGAAATGGAGAGTTTCTTACGGTTTGAATTACAACTCAGGAGGTATTCGTCAGACACTAGGTATGCCATTCTATGATTTCACGAACAGTGATACTTATAGAGGAGACAGAATGATTAACCTAGTAGAATTCTACAATCCTGATTTGAAATTTGAGAAAACAAAACAATGGTCAGCTGCCGTTGATTTCGGATTACTTGATCATAGATTATATGGTACTTTGGAGGCCTATGTCAAAAATACTGACGACCTATTATCGACTATAGATATTCCTGCCTCAAACGGTTATACAAGTTTGCTACAAAATATTGGTGCGCTTCAAAATAAAGGTATAGAATTAACCTTAAGCGGAGTGCCGATTAGAACAGACCACTTCCGTTGGACTTCTCGTTTAAATGTTGCTTACAATATCAATGAGATTACTGATTTGTATGGACAAGACGAAATCAGAGTCGGATCCGAAGGGTATTTCAAAGTAGGTGAACCAATCAATTCTGCTTTTGTTAAGCATTGGGCAGGTGTTAACCCTGTAAATGGTGTCCCTATTTATTATACAAGATCTGGGGAATTAGTAGGTGGTAGTAATGCTCCGCAAATGATAGGGTTTGGTACCTATAACCATCCATATACAGGTGGTTTAACCAACATCTTCAATTACAAAAACCTAGAGGTTTCTATGTTATTAACGTTTGGTTTTGGTGGTGTAAACTACAATAACTTGAAGGGGACAATGGTACAAAACGTGAAAAACGGTGAAGTTCCATTCGCAGGTTTCTATGATGAGATTTGGTTACAATCGGGGGATGTTAAACCTTACCCTTACCCTAAATTCTTTACTGATAATACGGCGAACTCTTTATTCTTAGAGGATGCTAGTTATGTTAGAATCAAGAACATTACGGTACGATACAATCTACAGAAATACTTACAGCTTAAGCATGTAGAAAACTTTATGATTACAGCACAGGCCAACAACTTGTATACTTTCACCAAATATCAAGGTATTGATCCAGAGGTGACAGGTATTGGTCAGCCATTATTACAATCATATACTCTAGGTGTTGACGTTACATTCTAAGCTACTAACTCATGAAAAAATTCATCCTATTCATCTTCTTCGCAGCAACGGTATCCTCATGTTCATTGATTGATATCGATCCGGACAACGTGGTGTCTTCGGAGAAAGCATTTGATAATGTAGAATATTATCAACAAGCACTGACAAAAGTGTATTATGATATGACAGTGCCTACAAATAATATCTCTGCCACAGATTATGCAACTGACGATTTTACGAATGTTATTCAAGGTTATGCACCTATGAATTACTTCATCTATTTGTGGGATTATCAATCACGACCTCAACCATCACTTTGGACCACACAATACCAAATGATCGCACGAACTAATGTGATTATTGATAATTATGAAGTTGTTCCTGCCAATAATGATAGAGAACAAGCGATAAAAGATCAAGTATATGCTCAAGCAGAAGCGTTAAGAGCTTTCTTCTTCTTTAATTTAACCGAAATCTATGCTCCGCATTATGATGGTTCTAACGGAAACGAATTAGCTATTCCATTAAAATTAAAGTTAGACCGAGAATACCTTCCTCAATCGACTCTTGATGAAGTGTTCGATCAAATTGATAAAGATTTAGCTGATGCAGAAGCCAAGCTAAAAGGATTTACTCCTACAACTGCAGATGCTCCCTATGTATTTGGTCTTGATGCAGTGAAAGCTTTAAAAGCAAGAATTGCTTTATACAAGGGTGATTTACAAACTGCCAGTGATTATTCAAAAGACTTTACCAATATCGAATTATTAGATTCAGCTGATTATTGGATGTTGTGGGCGGATCAATTTGGTTCAAAAAATAAAGAAGTCATCTTCATGACACACAACTTATCTGATACGGATCAAGGGACATTGATTGATTATCATAATCAGTATGAAACCAATAATGTAATGATTGATCAAAATTTCTTTGCGAGTATGGACTTTAACGATATCAGAAAGGGAAGTCAATATATTGATCCGACCACAAGAAGACCTCAGAAGTACCTGTATGTAGCTGATCAAAATAATGCTACTGAAACACGTATGTTGAACTATAAGTATTTCAGATTGGCAGAACAATATTTGATTTATGCAGAAGCAAATTTATCAAGTAATAAGTCCGAAGCACTAAAAGTATTTAACAAACTAAGAGTGGCAAGAGGAGAAACTGAAGTTACAGAAAGTAATTTTGATAAACATTTCATTCTTTCAGAACGAAGAAAAGAGTTCTTCCAAGAAGGCTTAAGATTCTACGATTTAAAACGACTATCAAAAGAATTAAACTTAGTAGTAAAAAGAAATAGTGGAGCTCAACTTGCTCCTGGAGATGCTAAATACACTTTTGATATTCCAATTGAAGAAACCAACTCTAATCCGTACATCAATGAATAACATGAAATATTTATATCTCGCACTGATTACCATGTTCTTTTATTCTTGTAATGATATGGTATCAAAAGATAAGTTCTACACTGGAGATCCTTTTGTGAGTTTAAGTGGAGATCAAGAAACGCTTACATTATCTAAAGACACCACTAAGGAAATTAGAGTGGAACACATGGATAGTATTTCGATCAGTACTCCAATTGATAAACCACTTACTGTGACTTTAAAAGTAGACTCTACTAGCTATGGAACAGTTGGGGTAGATTACGAAGTTCAAACAGATGTGAAAATCGCTGCTGGTAGTAGCTATGGTTATTATAAGGTAACTGCTAAGGCTATTGATCCTGATGAAATTAGTAAAACAAATCTAATTCTCTACATCGATCAGGTAGATCAACCTAATATAATACCGGGTCTGATGGGTAATAAAAAGAACAATGAAGATAGACGTCCCCGTCTTAAAACATATCTATTCAAATATTAAATCAATCTAAATTCAACAAACAAATGAAAAAATTTAATTTATTATCGCTTTTATTCGCTGCTTTTTTAGCAATAGCAGTTTCATCATGTAGCTCAGATGACAAAGATGTTACACCTGAGGTAGAAAAACCTGATACTGAGAATCCAGATACAGAAAAACCACCTCTAACTGAAGAAGAAATTCAAGAACAAACAAGACAAGAATTGGCAGCAACTTCTGATTCTATCTTTAAAGCAATGGTAGAAGATGATTGGAAACTAGTAGAGTTCGTTCCTTCTGATGAATTATTAGTCGCTAAGGAAAGTGACCAAGCAGGTACTAATGCTTTTGCTAATACTAAAATCTTAAAGGCAAAAGCAGTTCAACCTAAAGACTTCACTTTGTCTTTTACTAAAGAAGGCGATCACTATGATGTTTCTGTAAATATCCCTGCAGAGGGCGATGATTTATATAACCTAATCTTAGATTATCAAAATACATTATATCCTGATTTTGCTGATTTAGGATTCCTTGTATTACCTCAAGAAGAGTTGATGGCTGATGCTAAATCTGCATTGGCAGGCCCATTTGCAGCTGAAGGTTTAGATGTTGACGAAATCAGTGATGCTGATACTGGAATGATCATTTTTACTGTTAAACAAAATGATGTATCTGAATTATCTTACACTGATATGTTATTAAATTATTCAAAAGTACTAAAAGACAATGCGGATAGAATTTTCTTTAATGAAGAAGGTCAACTAATTGTTGAAAATACTGATAATATATACGGAACTGGTGCATCTCACTACGTATTCAAAAAAGCTGAGTAATCAGTACAAACATAAGGTTAACACACAAAAGGCTGATGGAAATTTTTCCACCAGCCTTTCTTATTATTTTGACAATTGCTCTACTCTTCTATTGTATGGGTGTCCTAACCAACGATTGGCTGGTAACTTGCTATCCCAACGATGAAATGTTTCCAACATCTCATTAAAGATTTCTTTTTCTTGATCCGCCAAATTGTTTTGTTCGTTTGGATCAATTTTTAAATTGAAAAGTTGAACGCCTAAGTCTTTTTCTCTTTTATTAAATGCAATTTTATAATCACCTTGTCTGAAAGCAAAGTCTTTTACTCTTCTAAAGTACAATTGCTCGTGTGGTCTTCCTTCTTTATCTCCATTGATGAAAGGAATAAGGTTGACACCATCAAAGCCAATTTCAGCTCCATTCTCATGTACACCTAAAACTCCACAAACAGTAGGAACAATATCCAATGTACTTACAGGATCGTTAAAGACCGTTCCACCCATCACATTTTTAGGCCAACTGATAATGTAAGGTACTTTAATACCTCCTTCGTAAGTATCGCCTTTCCATCCTCTTAAACCGCCAGTTCTAGACATTCTGCCTTGTTCACTTGCAGGAGATCCGTTATCAGCAACAAAAATAATGATGGTGTTCTCGTAGATTCCTTCTTCTTTTAAAGCCTCAACGATACGACCAATACCATCATCCATCGCTAAAGTCATTCCTGAGAAAAGACGACGTTCTTCTTCTTCAATATGTCCTAAACGATCGATGTACTTTTGAGGTACTTGCCACGGATAATGCACTGCGTTATAAGATACATAAGAGAAAAACGGACGGTCTTTGTTCTTTTTGATAAAGTTTACCGTTTCATCAGTAAATACTTCTGTTGTGTAACCTTCATAGTCGACCATTTCTTTATTTCTGAAGATCGGCCAAAAATCTCTATTCTTCGTAAATTCTTTTTCCGCTCTGTAATAGTCATGAGAACCATTTAAGAAACCATAGAATTCGTCGAATCCTCTTTCGTTTGGTCTTAAATGATCGTCTAAACCAAGGTGCCACTTACCTACTAACTGAGTGGTATAACCTTGCTCTTTTAGTAATTCAGCCATCATTGGTTGTGTAGTAGGAATACCTAAACTGTCCAACTCTCCAGTTATCCATTTTTCCTCTGGGATATTGGCTCCATATCCGAAACGTTGTTGGTATACACCTGTCATCATTCCTGAACGAGAAGGACCACATACCGAAGCGGTTACGTAACCCTGATTAAACTGAATTCCTGATTTCGCCAACAGATCAATATTTGGTGTTCTGATATCATTGGCTCCCAAGTAACCTGCATCTCCCATTCCCATGTCGTCTGCAACAATTAGAATGACATTGGGTTTATCAATTTCTTTTTTTTGATCCGTTTTCATGCAAGAAAAAAGCATGAGAAAAGGGATCGCCATTACATATTTAAACATTAGGATGTTATTTATTATTTAAAACTTACTCTGTTGCGTCTTCTCTCCAAATTGGATTTAGATCTAACTGACCTAAAGGAATTGGATAGAATTCGTGTTGTCCTTCTACAAAACCTGGAAGTAAATCTTTTGCTTTATTCCATCTTACAAGATCGTAGAAACGGTCGCCCCATTCCATTGAAAGTTCTGCATATCTCTCGTCCATAACATCTTGCATTGTGGCACCAGAAATCGGATCTAATTTGGCTCTAGTTCTTACTTTATTTAATGGAGTGTCTCCACTTTGACCTAACATGATTTTAGCTTCTGCATTCATCAATAGAACATCTGCATATCTTAAAACAATAACGTTGTTATTCACACCATATTCAGGTCTACCTGTAGTATTATGCTCTTCTGGAGAATACACTTTACCATTATAATGTGCTTTATTTCCGTCTAAATATGCCGGTTGGAATAATGGAATCATTTCGCCTGCTGGCGTTTCTACACCTGATTCTAGAACTGCGACATCAAATCGAACCGACTCTTGTCTTTTATTCATAAATTCGATGTACTCTTGTTTTAGTAAACAGAATCCCCAACCTGGATACACACCATCTCTATATGATTGGTGCCTAAACCATATTGTTGCTGCTACTTGTGGTCCATTGTCCGCTCCAAAATCTGAGAATTGTAACTCAAATAACGATTCTTTACTTAGGTTACCTGGCTGTTTAAACAAGTTGTAGTAATCCTCATAAAGTTCGAATCCGCCTTTATTGATAATCTCATCAGTTAACTGTTGAGCAGTTGTATAATCCTTTTGGTATAAAGCTAATTTCGCTTTTAACATCATGGCAGTGTATTTAGTTACTGCACCAGGATAATCACCTCTTTCGTCAGGACGGATAGCTGGTAAATGTGCAATTGCGTAATCCAATTCTTCATGAATCATTGTTCTTACCGTTTCCACCTTTTTCTTTGGTACATTCAGACCATATAAGTTACTTGGATCGATAATCGGAATCTCTCCAAACATATTACTTAATAAGAAATAAAAATAGGCTCTATAAAATCTTATTTCGGCTTCATAACTATCAGCTAAATCTCTTTCTTCGTCTGTAGTTAAAAACTCTCTGTAGTTATCAAGAAGTATTTTATTTTCGTGTGTCTTAACAATTACCTGATACCAAGCTGTCCATGCATTATTTAATGCGAAGTATCCTGATACACCATTATAATCAAAAGTTTCAGCTTGATAAAATGCATATTGATCGTTCAAATTACTTCCACCTTTCGTAACATTATCAGCTCTTACATTAATAAGAGGCCATAATTCCCATTGTGTTAATCTCTCTCTTGTAATAGCTGATACACCTACTACAGTACTGTACATATTTTCTGTTCTTGAGAAATCTATTTCGTCTGATGGAACCGTTCCTTCAGGTAAAATATCTAGCCATTGTGTACATGATGAGAAAAGTACAGCAAAAACTAAAACGATGCTTTTATTTAATTTTTTCATTACTGTTGTCTTAGAAATTTACTTTTAAACCAAGTGAATAAACTGCTGCAATTGGGTGCATATCATAATCAATACCGTTTCCTACTTCTGGAGTAAATCCGTTTGTATGAAAATGAGTATATGGTCTATCTGCATTTAGGTAAATTTGCATTCCTTGTAATTTCATCTTTTCGGCAGTTTGTTGAGGTAAATCATAGCTAAAACGGATGTTCTGGATTCTGAAATAAGAACCATCTTCTATATAAAAGTCTGTAAATCTACCTGTGTTCCAGGGGTTAAATAAACCTTCTGCTGATGGATATTTATTCGTAGGATTCTCTGGTGACCAAAGGTTAGTGGCTAAATCTCTATCGATATTATTGATAGGGTTTTTGTTGACTTCTCCTCTCTTCATGTTAAGAATATCTACACCACTTACTCCTTGGAATACAACGCCAAGCCCCCAATTCTTATAGTTCAAATTGATGTTGAACCCATATGACCAATTTGGGTGGTAGTTTCCTAAAATTTGCCTATCCTCATCATCAATTACCCCATCACCGTTTGTATCTACAAATCTGAAATCACCTGGTTTTAAACCATTTGCCTTAGCGATATCACACGCTTCTATTTCTGCTTGATTTTGATAAACTCCATCTGTTTTCCAACCAAAGAAAGAATACATTGGCATTCCAACTGTTGAGATCTGACGGAACTCTGGACTATTATGGAATAAATATGGCTGATCTCCTAAATCGATCACACTGTTTCTAAGGTAAGTCGCATTGGCACCAACAGAGTATCTTAATTTACCAATCTTATCACTCCAATTGACCATAAACTCAATACCTGAATTTCTGACAGAACCAGTGTTTTCTCTAACTGTTTGGCTTGTAAAATTCTTTTGGTTATGAACTGCCATGTTCTTAGTATCTCTTCTGAAGTAATCTACTTCAACATCTAAACGGTAATCCAATAGTTTTACATCAATACCTACGTTTGTTTCTTCAACCAATTCCCATCCTAAGTGAGAGAACAAGGTGTTGTTCAACATACCTGGCACAAACTGACCATTGTAAATTGCAGACTGATTTATACCTCCACTTTCTACCGCTGCAACACCTCTATTAGCATCAATTTTATCATTACCTAATAGACCCCAACTAGCACGAACTTTCAAAAAGTCAATTGGTGTATTTGCCGACTTTAGAAATTCCTCGTTAGAGATGACCCAACCTGCACCAATCGATGGGAAATAACCCCATTTATCTTGGTATTTAGAACTACCATCCGCACGCATTGTAAGCGATAGTAAATACTTTTCGTCGTAATTATAGCTCATTCTAGAGAATGCAGATACACCTCTATCTCGTCTGCCTTCCTCTGTACCTCTAAATGAGTTAAGATCACCGTTCGTAATGTAGTAGTATTCTTCTCTTCCCTCTGGAACATCACTAATACCTACAGATAGCTTTCTTCTTGTTTCTTCTCTTACTGAAAAACCACCCATGATAGAGAAATGATGATTTCCTAATTCTTTTGAATATGTTGCCGTGTTATCCCAAATATAATTTGAGTTCCATTGGTTGTATTTATCCAGTTGAGACAATGGATTTTGGATATCACCATGCACAAATGCTGGAGTGTATTTTCTACCTCTATCGAAGCCCATATCCATACTTAGTGCTGAACGAAGCGATAGATCTAAGATAGGTTTGTACTCAGCAGTAAACGAAGGTAATATACGTGTATATTTTGTTCTGTCATTACTGTGGTAATCTGACATTGCCATTGGGTTGGCATAGTAAGAATGGTATCCTAAGTGATGAGGATTCGCATATCTACCAGGAAAGTCTCCATTATCCACACCATCTTTTTCATATACAGGATAAATTGGTGCCGCACGGAATGCATCCGACCAAGCCGTTATATGATCTTTCTGACGAAATTCATTCGTGATCATCAAGTTGGTTCCTAATTTGAATTTCTCCGTTAATTTGAAATCAACTTTAGAACGTACACTTAGTCTTTCATAGAAACCACCTGCGTTCATTGTACTTTCTTGATTAAAGTAGTTTACACCAAAAGAGTAGGTAGTATTCTCAAAACCTCCATTTAAACTGACACCATGATTTTGGATGCTTGCAAAGTTGTTGACTAATTCGTTATACCAATCAGTATCTGTCGATGGATTTCCGTTATGACTTCCATAATGTTCCATCGATTTAGTCAATAACATCTCGAAATCTTTATCACCTGATGCTCTCAAAAGGTTAGCATATTGTTCCGTATTGGCCATTTTCATGGTTTGCTGTACATGTTGTACACCATAGTAACCATCGTAAGTTACTCTCATTTTTTGGTCCTCAGAACCACTCTTAGTAGTGATGATCACTACACCATTCGCTGCTCTTACACCATAGATAGCTGCTGCAGAGGCATCTTTTAGAATGGACATCGATTCAATATCATTCGGGTTAATAAAGTTGATATCCTCCAAGAACATTCCATCTACAACATAAAGTGGACTTGCATCTCCTAAAGATCCAACACCTCTAATCCTAACGGATGGTCCTTCGCCTGGCACACCACTATTAACAATGTTTACACCAGGAACTTTACCTTGGATAGCACTCATTGCAGAAGAAGTATTCATGGATGTAATTTCCTCGCTAGACACCGTTGTAATTGGAGAGGTTAAATCTTGGGATTTAGCTTCTCCGTAACCAATAACAACCAATTCATCCAATTCACTTGCTTTTGGCATTAGTAGAACATTGATTTCTTTTTGTGTTCCTACGGTGATGGTCTGAGATTCCATACCGATATAAGAAAAAATCAGTTCAGCATCTGCATTTAAAGGACCAATTTGATACCTTCCCTCAAGGTCTGTAATGGCACCTTCAGACGTACCATTAATTTTGATGTTTACACCAGGCAATCCCATATTGGACTCATCGGTTACCTGACCTTTTACTAGATGTTGTGCGTAGGTGGTGACACCCATACAGCACATTAAAAAGACAAAAATTAGTGTAGTTTTATTTAGCATTGAAGTAATTTTAATTAACTAAAAATTAAACCAAATATCCATTGATTACATTCGGGCATAGTTGGTAATTCATTCATTTCGGTTACCCGATAACTGTTGTATCAACATTTAAATTGTACTGCAATATCAGTAGCTAAAAGGGTTATTTAAACTTTCTCCCTACTACATCATTACATCATTTTCTCATCACGTTTAACTAGCTTATTATCAATACGTTTACTCTTTTCCTATCATCGCTAAAGATAAAATGAAATAAAAATGATGAGGTGAAACTCATCAAAATCTTATCATCGTCTACATCCTTTAGTTAATGACTACTATAATCACACTACTCTTAAGTAAGTTTAAGTGTTTCTCTCCGAGAATCCTTTAAAAAATATGTAGTTTTGTCACAAGAACTACAGTCTTTTAATTGCTATTGTCCATAAAAAACTAAAAATCTCTACTACTAATTAAGGGCAAGCAATTATTCAAGCATATTGGATAAGAAAAATGAAACAATTTAACGAACGAACACTCTATTTTATTAGCTTATTATTACTTCTCATCTCAATACAAACTGAAACCAAAGGAAATTATTCTGATGAATTTCTATTTGAGATAAGTCCACCGATTGAGTTGTATGAAAGTCAGGTTTACCAAGCCGAAAAAATCAATTGGGACGTGAGTATTGCTCCTAAAGGGTTTGTCTATTTTGCCAACGAACAAGGTTTGTTAGAATTTGATGGCGAAAGGTGGACGCTCTACCCTACCAAATACAATTTAAGGTGTGTCTATGCCACAGATAATTTGATTTATGTGGGTGGAAAGAAAACGGCAGGATATTTTAAAAGAATAAATGGTAAACTCGAATATCATAGTATAAAAGCCTTTCCAAAATCTGAAGAAGAATACTGGAAAATTTTTAAATATAAAGATCAATTGGTCTTTCAAACCTTTTCTGATATCTATCTTTTAACATCAAAAGGTGAGGTAAGAATGATAGATGCCGCTTTTACTACCTATGCCTACCCTACCGATCATAATATTATCTTCCATTTGGTAGAAAATGATGTGATCACTTACAATCCTAAAACATTTGTTAAAACTAGAATCAAATTCCCTCATGTAAAAAACAGTAAAATACAGTTTATCGATCAGATAAATGCTGATGAAATCCTTTTGGGTGAAGTAAGTCATGGGTTATTTGTTCTGAAAAATGGTAACATAAAACCGATAAAGAATAAACTATCGGAACAGTTAAGAAAATACCGCATCAATAAAGGAATTAAAATCGGTAAAGAAACCTACGCTTTTGCCACTTTTGATGGAGGTGTAATTGTGGGCGATTTAGGTGGGAATATTCATTATCATATCCATACCAATAACGGACTAAAAAATAACAGAATACATGGTTTGGCCTATAAAAATGGCTATTTATGGATTGCTTCAGGGAATGGAATTGCACTTTGTGATCTTAACTCGCCGGTAGAATTAATAAAAGATACTCAAAATAAGCTGGGGAAAATTATAGATTTAATTAGCAACGATGATGGGTATTATGTAGCAACCAACAAAGGTGTCTTTAGAGCGACAAGAACACAGAATAATTTTCATCGATTTAAATTATTATTGGAAACAAGAGGTCAGGCTTGGAAACTATTTAAAGTCGAAGATCATATTTTATGTGGTCATAGTCATGGACTGTTTAAACTCCATGAAAATTCGGTTGAAAAGATAAACGATATCCGTGGTTTAAGTAATGTGATTATCCCTCCTGAATCCAAAAACGTCATTATTGCCAGTAATTTTAATGGATTAGCGTTTTTCAATTTCAAAAATGAAAAATGGGGAAACGATGTAAATCATTATCTCGGGGGCATTATCATTAAGAATATATTTGCCCTTTCCTCTCATAAGTTTCTGATTTCCACATTCGAGAATACGCTTTATAAAATCACTTTTAATAAAGATTATTCTGAACTTATTGAAAATCGAAAGTATCAGTTAGACGAATGGAATGCAGATATCAGTAGAATTCAGCTTACCAAATACAACGATTCTCTGATTGTCTTGACGGGCAAAAAGGACAATTACCTCTTTAAGAACAATCAGCTCAATGCACTTTCTGAGGAATGGGATCATATTTCTTATTTATCGCCAGAAATAAATGGGAAATACTTAGCAGTAAAGAATAAGTCCATCGGATTGTTTTCTGATAAATGGCACCCGCTCGAAAGTTCTATCAGTAAGTTGGGGGAAAATTTGGTTTACCGCTTTAATAAAATCTCTAAAATTGATGAAGTGATATTTGGTATTTTACTAACGAACGGCATCGCATTTATCAATTCAGAAAAGTTGGAAAGTTTACAAGAGAATGACTTGAAGGTAGAAATCGTCAACTATCAGTTTTTTGATGAAAAGAATAATAAACTGGCCAAAAGTATTGATATCAATGATATACCAGCTAATTACAATTCTGTCCAATTCGATCTAACTGATTTTCAATGGAACAATTCACCTGTTTTCGAATATCGTCTGACTAATCATCATCAGCAATGGCAAGACACGGAGGAGAATAGTATCACTATTCAGAATCTAAGAAGTGGGGAGTACGACTTGATGGTTAGAATTAAGGGGAGTACCAACATAAAACGTTTTTCTTTTACCATTGCCCCTAGATGGTATCAGTCGAAAATTGCTTATGGAATTTACTTTTTGATTATTCTGCTTTTAGGCATTTCCATCTACCGATTCCATTTGATGTTGCTGAGAAAACAAAAACTAAAAATGCTATTACATGAGCGTTCTTATTTAAATCAGATGCGATTAATGATTGAAAACCAGAAGCTATCCGAACAAAAAATACAGTTGAATAAACAGGTCCATCACAACGAAAATAAGCTGACGCAACTATTGTTGGATAAAGAAAAACAGGAGGAGATTATCAATAAGATAGATAAGGAAATTAATAGCATTAAAAGAGACAAAGTGATCATCAAGTCCTCTGAATTGGGAAAGATTAATCGAATTATTGAGAAAAAGGCACTGCTTTCGGAGAATAATATTTTCGTACAATACGATCGCTTTTTCAAAGCTTTATCAGAAAAACATCCCAATTTAAAAGAGGGCGATTTAAAACTTTGTGGCTATATTCTAGTGAATAAAAGTTCCAAAGAAATCGCCCCGCTTTTTAATATTACCGAAAGAAGTGTGGAACTGAAAAGGTACCGCCTAAGAAAGAAATTAGGTTTAGAAAAAGGTGTTACGCTGCAAGATTACCTAAAATCGATTTAGAACGAACTGATGTATTCGGTGAGGTTAACAGATCGATCCAATTGCATTTTTTTCCTTAAACGATAACGCTTTAAATCAACACTTTGAGGGGTAATGTTAAACAATCTGGACAATTCTTTGGAAGACAAATTTATTTTAAGATAGGTACACAGTTTTAAATCTTCTTTTGTCAGATTAGGATGTTTACTCTTTAGGTTATCAAAGAATCCGGGGTGAAGCTTTTTGAAGCTCGCCTCGAAGACCAACCAATTTTCAATATCATTGTATTTTGAGTTGAGGATGGTGTTCATCTTTTTGATCAACCCATTTTTATTCTGGTGTTTCACTTCATCGTAAGTCACCACTTCCTCTTTTAGCTCATTTATAATTTCTTTGTTTTTGATATTGTTGGCAATCATTTCCGATAGACTTTCGTCTTTATCCAACAATTCAATTTTAAGGTTTTTCGATTTGATGACCTCAATTTCTCTTTTATTTCTTTCCCTCTGAATATTCAGATCTTTTCGCTTTAAAATGAGCATCTTTTTTCTTTCCCATCGAATATAAAATCTGATGCCGAGGATTAGAAAATAGATCGCCCCTATAATCAAAAGCGCATACACTACTAAAAGAGTATTTGATAAATACCAAGGTCGAAGAATTCTAAACGTATAATTTGTCTGCAACTGGGAAGTATTGTCTTTAATCATAAAAGTATACTCCCCATAAGGTAAATTCTGATAACTCATCTCTGCTTTTTCCTCAACATTTACCCAATCGGCATCAATTCCAGTTAACTTAACGCTATAGTTAACCTTCTCAAAATAATTTTTTGTAGAGAATTCGATTTTCACCGAATTGTAATCAAATGGTATTTCTTTGGTGGAACCGTTATAAATTTCTTTGTTCCAAACATCAGAAAAATAAATTCCTCTTACCTCTGGAGGAGAAAAGGCATAATGATAATCTTCTAAATCCTGAGGTTTAAAAATTCCTACTCCCTTGGTAAAGGACATCAATAAATGCTCATCGTCTAGCTGACTAATATTCTCATAACCATAAACTTGTCGCTGTACTAATTCGGAAAGGGAATTCTCTAAAGGAACAAGCGTATTATCTTCATAATGATACAATTGCAATTTTCCTTCTGATGCGATAAGCGTATATCCGTTTACTTCTGGAGAAACTTGCTGTAAAGATTTAAAGGGAAACTGCTTTTTCTTTCCATCAATATCAATTAATCGATTCGAAGTAGAGAGTAATTGATGATTCCCCAAAGTAAATAGTTGGTATTCGTTGAATCTTGAGCCACAACTATCTCCAAATACTTTTTCGATGTTCATCAATTGCTGACCATCTTTTGATAACTCAATTTTAAAAACTTCTTTTCCTTCATCTGTACAATACAAAGTGGAATCGTTGGCTTCTAAAATTGATTTTGTCAGTGTATTTATTGATAAAATTGGATACCCAAACTCCCATCGCCCATTTCTTTTTTCCCAAATATTCAACCCTCTGTAACTTGTTTGATACATACGGTTTGGAAAAAGTTGACTCTTTAGAAAAGTGTAACCACCTCCATTTCTCCATCTTCTTTCAAAGTTGGGTGTGATCTCAAAAATTCCACGATTATGCCCGCAAAACAATTGATTTTCTACCTGGGTTAAACTCCACACTTGTCCATCTGAATCCACCAATTTTGTGAACGTAATTTGTGGACTATCAATATCTTGATCGGTAAAATACACTCCTTGATTTGTGCCTACATACAGCTTTCCATTAAAGTTTTCTGCATCGTGAACCGTTCCCAATTCTGCCAATGGATCGTTGATAAAACGTACAGGATATTTAAGGTTTACCTTGGCCAAACCCACATCTGTTCCTACCCAAAGCAGGCCATCTTTATGAAACAATGAATAAATTCGATTACTGCTTAATCCATTTTTTGAATTGATAATATATTGGATTTTACCGGTGATGATATTCCCAATAATTAACCCTTTATCAAGTGTTCCGAAAGCATAATTTCCTTCATTGTCTAAAGGTGTTGCCGCATTTAGTCGACCTTCTTTAATGAAATCTGATAATTCTTTGGGAGCTTGAGTGAGTTCTCCATTTCTGAAGAAATACAGTCCATTCAATTCGGTTCCAATCACCAAACCTTCAGGTGTTTCGTGTATGTATTTTACGATCCACTTTTTAAACTGAGGATGGGCAATAATGGAGATTACTTTTCGATTATTCGAAAGTTTGATGTTGTTGTAAAGATTTTGGTAGTAGAACTGATCTTTTGTAGCGTTCAGGTAAGCAAAGGAAATGTTCCCTTCGGTCATTTGTCGATACGTAATCACATTGGACTGAAGGTGATAAAAGTACAAACCATCAAAAGCTTGATAAACGATTTGATTGTTGATGACAAACGACTTCCAAATCACGTCGTTCATCTCTTCTTTTGCTTTAATACTATAATATCGAAGGGCGGCATTCTCTTTTTTAAAATACCCCATAATATTAATACCGCCCACATAAATAACATTATCATGAATCGTTACCGTATGTAAAGGAGCGTCGGTTGGATGCAAAATGCATCGTTCTCCATCAAATTCTAAAAGACCAAGTGTATTGGCCATATACATCACGCCATCATCTCCTTGAGCAATACACCAATTTTGTTGTTCGGCTTTGTATTCCGCCTTATCATAATAAGTAATCTGAGGAGAAGTGTATAATTTTATTTCATCTTGTGCAATACAAAAGAAGTTGATCATCAGCACAATTGAGAAAGTAAAAAACGTAAATTGGTTTTTCATTGTTGGTTAGTCGTTTCTTATTAGCATTCAAAAATATATAGTAAAATGATCAAACAAGAGATATTTAATCTTTTTAAAACTAAAAGTATGCAGTTGTCTATTTTTTCGTTAAAAATTTAGGATTCTGAGAAAAAACTAAGCAGCGAAATATTTCGCTACTCAGTTCGAGAATTTAATTTATTTACTACCTAATGAACTAAATATTATTCAGTATAATTTAATTGCATCAAGTTGCCATCGTATTCTGCATGAGGAGCAATCCAAATATTGAATTTACCTTCTTCAGTGACTTTATTCATGTCAATGTCTAGGATAGCCAACATCTCTGGAGTAATCTCAAATTGAACATCAATAGTTTGCCCTTTTTGAATCGATAACTTTTCAAACCCTTTTAACGATTTAATTGGTTGTGCAACAGAAGCTGCTACATCTTGAATGTATAATTGAACAATCTCTTCACCATCAACATCACTTTCGTTGGTAACTTTTATGCTTGCCGTTACTTTACCATTTGCAGATAAAGTAGTGTTCGAAAGTTTTGCATCGTGGTATTTAAATGTTGAATAGCTCAAACCATATCCGAAAGGATAAAGCGGCGAATTCGGAACGTCTAAATAGAATGATGTATAATCTTTTGGATCTGAATGATCGTGAGGTCTACCTGTATTTAGTGTGTTATAATAAATTGGAATCTGACCTACATTTCTTGGGAAAGTCATGGTTAACTTCGCCGACGGGTTATAATCGCCTGATAAGATATTGGCAATAGCGTCTCCAGCTTTAATACCAGGGTACCATGCCTCTACAATGGCATCAACATTTTCGTCTTCCCACGATAAATCCAATGGTCTACCGTTTAACAATACCAAGACGATCTTCTTTCCTGTTTTCTTTACTGCTCTTAGTAATTCTTTTTGAGCCAATGGAATTTGAATGTCCGTACGGCTAGCTGCTTCTCCAGACCAGTTAAAATCCTCGCCCAATGCCATAATTACTAAGTCGCTATTTTTAGCCACTGCTACTGCTTTGTTTATTTCCTTACGGTCAACATCACCTGTTAAGGTCGCACCTTGAGCATATGTAAACTTGGCATTTTTATATTTTTCTGTCAGTCCTTCGTACACAGTTGTCGATAAACGACGGTCACCTTGAATCGCCCATTCACCATTTAAACTTCTTCTTTCTTTAATCATTGGTCCGATTAAAGCAACACGCTTAGAAGTAGTTGATGCTAACGGGAGTACTTTTTCGTTTTTAAGCAAGACGATCGAACGTTCAGCATTTTTAAGTGCCTCTGCCAAGAACTCTGGCTTCATTGTATTTTCTTTCTCTCTTTTTTCGTCTAAGTATTTGAAAGGATCATCAAATAGTCCAAGTAAAAACTTAAGCTCTAGCATTCTTGATGCTGCTACGTTAATTTGCTCTTCCGTTACTTTACCTTCGTCCAATAAAGTCTTCAAATGTTGAATGAAAGCAGCTCCATTCATATCCATATCAATACCAGCGTTTAATGCTTTGTTTGCCGCTTCTTTCAAGTCTTGAGCATAACCGTGAGGCACCAATTCGTTGATTGCTGTGTAATCTGTTACTACACCTCCTTTAAAGTTCCACTCGTCTCTAAGAATGTCTTTAAAGATATATTTGTTTCCAGTTGCAGGTACTCCGTTTAATGTATTGAATGAAGTCATGAATGTAGCCACTCCATTATCTACTGCTGATTTGAAAGGAGGTAAATACGTTTCACGAAGCGTTCTATCCGACATGTCTACAGAGTGATAGTCTCTACCAGCTAAACCTGCACCGTACCCTACAAAGTGTTTAGCACAAGCCAACATCGTATGAGGATCTGAGAAGTCTTTATAAGACGAAATTCCTTGATAACCTTTTACTTTTGCTGCTGCTACTAGGTTGGTGAAATACACATCTTCTCCTGCACTTTCCATCACTCTGCCCCATCTTGGATCTCTCGAAATATCGATCATAGGTGCAAAAGTCCAACATAAACCTGCTGCAGTAGCTTCTATTGCTGAAATACGAGCACTCTTTTCCATCAACTCCAAATCCCAACTACACGATTCGGCTAAAGGCATTGGGAATGTTGTTTTAAAACCGTGGATCACATCCGCTGCAAAAAGAATAGGAATCTTTAAACGTGAATGTTTTAGTGCATGTTCCTGAAGTTGTCTTAAGCCTTTTGCTCCAACAACATTGAACATACTTCCTACCTGACCCTTATCCATGTACTCCTTAAAGTCATCGTTAATTTGAGGTCCGGTAACTGTACCCTGTCCAGAGAATTGTGTCAGCTGACCAATCTTCTCTTCGATGGTCATTAATGACAAAAGTGAATCTACTTTAGCTTCTATTGATGCATCACCACTATAACTTTTCCAAGCTGTATTTGATGATTTATTTTGACACCCAAGAAGAAAAATACTTAAGCTATAAAGTATTACTTTAATTGATAGTAGTCGCATTGTAAATTTATTTATATGATATTTCCACTACTCATCTTAAATTAGATGATCAGATCATTGCGTTTGACTTGTGTAAATATCACACAAACAAAAAGAGATGAATAATATCGATATACATCAAAATATTATCATCTCTAAAATTCATTTCAACTCATTACCTACCAAGTACTTACAATCATTTCACAGCTTCTTAATTATAAGTGATGATAAGATTAAATATTATCATTTACTTCCTAAAAACATCACATCTCATCTGCATTTCGAATGACTTGTTCGTAGAAGCGAATACTATTTTTAAACTCTTCGACTCCTATCTTCTCATTGATACCATGGAAAGATTTAATATTCTCTTTATTCAATGTAAATGGACAAAATCGCAATACGTTCTCAGAAACTGAGGTAAAATAACGAGAATCTGATGCTGCAATCATGATATAGGGAGATACCACTACATCTCCGAATACTTCTCGTATCGATCTATCTAATAATTTATAGGCTGGGTGATTTGGATCAGAAACAGCAGGTGGTTCTGAACGATCAAGTATCTTAATTTTTATCCTTTTATCGTTTACAGTATTGGTGATTTTAGCGACAACAGATTCTACAGATTCTCCAGGAATGATTCTGATGTTCAATACTGCTCTGGCTTGGGTCGGTAAAACATTACTCTTTATCCCTGCCTCCACAATTGTTGGGGCTACTGTTGTTCTCACCAAAGCATTTGATGATGGCCCTTTTTCATATACCGCCATCAAAACAGGTTCCATTAAGTTGGAGTTCGCAAATACCGTCTTTAGTGCAAAAGGCATTTCAGGTCCAACATGTTCTATAAAATCGTTTAATGGCTTAGAGATATGCGATGGAAAAGGATTATCGTGAACTTTCACCAATGCTTTACTGATCACATCTATTGCCGTTTCTTTCTTTGGCATAGAGGCATGCCCTCCCTCAATTTCCGTAGATAACTCAAGAGTAACGAACCCTTTCTCTGTGGTACCAATAAGTGCAACACTTTTTTCCATTCCAGGGACTAATCCCTCCGTCAAGTAACCACCTTCATCCAATACAAACTCCGCTTTTACCCCTTTTTGTTTCAAGAAGTGTGCAATTTGCTTTGCTCCGTTAGTTCCCATTACTTCTTCATCATGACCAAAAGAAAGGTAGATCGTCCTTTTCGGTTGATATCCCTTCTTGATCATTTCCTCAATCGCTTCTAAAATTCCTATTACCCCAACTTTATCATCAATTGCTCCTCTACCCCAAATATATCCATCCACTATTTTTCCTTCAAAAGGTGGCTGTTTCCATTTTGGAAGATTCCCCTCAGGGACAGGCACAACATCATAATGCGACATCAAAATGATGGGCTGAAGACTTGTATCACTTCCTTTCCAAGTAAACAACATGCTCAAACCACCCAATAATTGTTGGTGTGTATTCTCAAAGGTCTTGGGATAAGTCACTTTCACATAATCCAAGAATTTGATAAACTCAGTAGTATCAATGTGATCATCATAAGAGATGGTTTGAATTTGAATAGCTTCTGAAAGGTGGGTGACCGCATCTTCATGAGAAGTTTTGGCATCTATTTTAGGTTGATCCTGCTGTTTAGAATCAAATGTGACATAATTATAAGTTAAATAGCCTACACCAATAGTCAGCGTACCTAATATAATTCCGAGAAGCCTTTTCATGTGATGAAGTAATAGTTTAAAGTTTTGATGAAGAATTTGCTTTTACTAAGATAATCGAATAAATGATAAATGACTTCTATTCGGAGTATTTAATTCGTTGTACGAACTTGATTCTTAATTTATTGTAATAGTTTTTGTGCTAATAGATCGTTGGTAGGAAGAATATTTCCATAAATTAAGAAACAGGAATTATCATTCACTAAATGTTTAATTTCTTCAGAATTTGATTTAGTCAAACGATATTTAAAATTAACTCTTCCTTGATAAATAAGGGTAGGTGCACCTCTGAAAGAAGAGGGTATATTCATTCCCCATTCATCTTTCTCTTCATCAGGTCTTTCCCCCTCAATCACAGGACTTTCATTGACTACTGATGTAATTTGATCTCCCCAATAAATATACTTTTCCCCTATATCAAATGGATTTCTGCCGTATTTTAAATCAATTAATTGAATAACTGAATAATCTTGACTTGCTTTTATAGGTTCCTCTATTTCCAAAGTAATTATTTGATAATTACCCTTATCTGATATTTCCTTGATTTTACCAACCAAAACATTATCAAAGTGTTTTTTCAGACCCTCCAATGTAATAAATATTGAACAATGTAGTCTCCGATATTCTACTAAGTCAGATTCATAGATTTTAATTATATCCTGATCCTGATCTTTAGATTCAGAACAGGAAATAAATGTGAGTAATAGTATAAGGAGAAGGCGAGGCATTGGTTATGTTGTTTTAGTTTTTATCGTATGTTTTATGATCATCTATTCTATTTAATAATTCCTCTTTCTCCTCATCACTCCCAAACACCTCTTTAGGAATCACAATAGCCACAGATTCACTCAGAAATAAAAGAAGCAGATTTGTTGTTTCTACCTTTTGGGTAAAGCTTTCGAAAGGGTATACAGTTTTTCCTTTATCATCTTCTATAGTGAGTTCATTTTCCAAAACCTCAACTTTTCTCTCTCCAATCAATTGAGGATTTGCCTTCAACATATTCTTCACAATCAATTTACTTTGATCAGATAATGAGGTGATGAATAAAACGACACCTGCCATCACAAAAGGAATGTAAGTATCATAAGGTTCGAAAAGGGGAACATCTTTGACTAAATTATTAAATACCGCAAAGATGATGATAGCGATAACGGCTCTTATAAAAAAGATATTTCGCTTATATTTTTTATTGTTCGACAGTACATACTTGTTGTATTCGATTAAATGCTCTTTGGTTTGTTTGTATTCGATGGTCATATAAAACAATTAAACTTTAATTTAACTATCACAAAGTAATATTTATTATAATCACAAAAAACCACATGCATTCAATAACACATGTGGTCTTTTAATTATTATAATTGATTAACTACTTTGTTCACCTAAATTAACTGTAACAGGCTTATGGCTTAAAAGTTGAGTAACCAGTTTTTTATCTACATGAAGATATTCAACTATGGTTGTAGTATCTAACTTCACTTTATTGTCTTTATCCAAACTAGCTATCTTTTTTTCTATAGTTAAATAGTTATCACTATATTCTGAAGTAAACAAAGTGATCACCATATGATGTTGTTCTGTATTTTCTACAAAAGTTAGATCATTAATAAATTCATCTTGATTATTAGAAATATTCTCAATTATAGCATTAATATCAGCTACAATATTAAACTCTGGTAATTGTATTTCTTTAAACCAAGTATCGCTCATTTCGCAATATGGCATTCTTGACTTCGCCGTTGTTACTATCACTGCAGGAACAATAATCAGCAGGGCTTCAACTCCCCAAATAACATATAGGAATGGACCGCTAACAGTATTTCCTTTTAGTCCCCAAGTTCCTACTTTTTGAATCTCTTCAATGATCATAAATAAAGTAGAGGGGTCAATAGCTAAAGAAAATACTTGAAAAATACTGATGTTACTAACAGTAATACCATATTTACCAGTACCAATTTGTTCACCAGCATTAATCACTAAATCGACCCATACAGACCAATGAAAGTACATTGCAACCAATGCTCCTGCTAAACCAAAAAGTCTAGCGATATTTACATTTCTCACCTTACCCTTTCCTATCACAAAAATATTAATGGCAAGTCCAGTGATGAAGCCAAATGCTAATGCAATAATGAAATTGATGTAAATAAAAGGAATGTACCAGATACAATAGGCATATACCAATCCTAAAATCGGTAAAGCGGTGACTGCTACTAGTAGAAAGAAAATAAAAGAAAAAGGCGAAAATTTGCCTGAGGGTTGATACACATTGAGATTATCCATCTGTAATCAGTTTATGGTTATAGATTAAAAAAGTTCAATAATTGCTCTAAAAGTCGAATGTAGTTTACTTAGTAAAGAAAGATGTCCGTTTGCTATATTCGATATTAATAGATTGTGTTGGAAGTTAAGTATATATTTTTGAAAATTAAATTATTAATTCATTTTCTAAATACTTTTAATACTATAAATGTTATTGAAAATATGCACCCAGAGTACATTATTAAATCTTTAACTTGATAATGAAACTGCCTATTTTCTAACATTTCTATAGTTGGATCCTGAAAAGGTATGCCTATAAAAATGATATCATAGATTAAACTTCCTACAAAAAATAAAATACCTAGTAGTAAAAAATATACTTTCTTCAATTCTAAAATTAATTATTGAATCAATATTGATGATAAATAATCTAAATCATTTTACAGAATAAAAAAACCTCATTTAAGATAACGGATTCTCAAAGATTATTCATCATTATCTTTAGGACGCATTTCTCTTCCGGATGGATCCATTGATAAAAAGTATTCATGTAAACTCCATATTCCTTCTTTAGGCTTTTCTGTTTCTGGATCTATGCTATAAAGTCCCCAATGAAGTGTTTCCTCCGACTCATCAAAGTCCTCAAATGATGCAGTAGGATCTTCTAAATGATAAAGCACAGAAAATACAGATTCATATCCTATAATCTTACAAAGTCTTGCAATTTCAGAAGCAGTAACACCTTTATCCAACATACTCTTTATAAGTGAACCATAATCACCTAAAGGTTCCGTTTTGTCTAACTTGTACTCAGCAATTTGTTCTACCCAATCTGTCTTTTCCTCATCTGGAATCATTTTCCATACACCTCTTAAAAAAATTTCTTGTTCTGTCATTTTAATTTGATAATTATCTGATATATACAAAACAGAATCCTATTCGCTTAGAATTCCGACGTTAATATAATTCAATATTACAAAATAAAAAATCCCCCATTCTCATGGAGGATTTTTCTAGTTCATAGAAACTGATTCTATATATTCCTTAGGCGTAATCCCTGTCTTCTTCTTAAACATTCTAGAAAAGTACTGCGGATATTCAAACCCTAATTTATAAGCCGTTGCTGAAACTGATGCTTTGGGGGCCAATAACAGATTTTTTGCTTCTTCAATCACAAATAAATTGATCTGATCGATAGCCGTTCTACCTGTTTCTGCTTTAATGGTATCACGCATGTAACGATGACTTACGCCCAACTGAGCAGCAAGCCACTCCATAGACGGCATCCCTTCTTGTTCAAATCGATCGTTTTCAAAATACTCGTTCAGCATCTCTTTAAACCTTGTAAATAAGGCCTTATTAATATCCTTACGGTTTAAAAACTGACGCTTGTAAAAACGGTCAGCATATTTCAATAAAGCCTCCAAATGAGTAAGGATAATATCTTTACTAAACTCATCTTGGTTATTCTGATATTCCGTTTCTATGTTTTTGAAAATCGATTTTATAGTCGCTTCTTCCTTAGGGGAAAGGTGTAGAGCTTCATTGACGTTATAATTGAAGTAATTATATTTTTTGATGAGTTTTTGAATATCCTCCCCTCGAATAAAATCTTCATGAAAGGCTAAAAACCAAGATTCTGAACTGACTACAATATCCTTGACCTTATACGTTTGATTAGGTGCTGAAAATAATAAGGTGCCCTTACTACAATCGTACTTCGTTCGTCCATAAAGGATCTCGCCCGATACAATTCTTTTCAGGCTAATCAAGTAAAACTGATTGGTATAACTAAACTCTTTATTAGAAGAAACGCAGTCTTCAATCTCTTGATCATTTAATGTTTTCTGACCAATAGTAAATAGAGGATTCTCCGGCTCTGGTAAATTCTGAGCCTCCGTAAACTCTGTAATCGATTTAAAGTTTATTTCTTTCATTTTGATTTACTACTCTATCTATGTATATCAGATTATTTATTCTGATTAGCTACTTCCAACAACTTCTCTTTATAAGTAACTAATCTTTGATTGGCATTGCTATCAATCATCATAATTACAAACATCATCCCTATAACTGTAATACTACTTGCACGCCAAACAGGTTTATCCATAAAGATAATCAACATACTAGCCACAGCTATAATTACAGGAATGACTCTAAACACTGCTGTTTTATATTCTCCCATCGATTTATCAATACGTACAATCTCCGATTGAACAAAGGCTGCTGCGTCTTTATTATAGTCTTCTACAAAAGAAGTAGTTCTCGTTTTATTGGCGTAAAATATCCCTGCCCCGATAATAAACAACAATACTCCAACAACAATACTTGGTGTGACATAAGCCTTGGCCATTTCTGTTTTTCCAAGATACCAGAATGCAACACTTGCTAAAAGAAACAATCCTCCCGAAAGCATAAAGAAAGAAGATGAAAATACCTCCGCTTTTGCCCAATCTGTTGATGTCTTAATAATATCCATATTGTGTAGTTTTTGATTTCTATAAATATAAGATTTTCAAGGGATTCAGCAATACTTCGATGTATAGCTATCTCCCTAATTACAAATATCTATAAAAAACAGAGGGGATCACGAACACATTTTGGTAGAAGGTGTACACTTTCTGACAAAAGAAAAACGCCACTAAAGAATAGTGGCGTTCTCAATGAAAGTTGGATAATCTGAATTGGTAATAAATACCTTTTTTGTTGGTTTAGTATCAAAATTATTTTTTGATGCGTAAACCTAATAAAATAATTGTAAATTTCACCCTTTTAATATAAAAATGTGTTGGTGTCTCTCGTATTTGTAGTCAATTTCCAATTTACTGACAGCACAAATCTTAGCCACTAAAGCCAATCCCAATCCTAAAGACTGATCGTTATCAGCTCCTTTAACAAAGCGTTTGAATAACTGATCTTTACCAAAAGATAATGGCTTTCCATAATTACTCATTTCCAGGGTATTTTCGGTCGTCTTTATTTTAATCGGTCCTTCTGATGTCCCATATCGAATGGCATTTTTCAAAAGGTTCTTCAATACGATATCAAATAAATAAGGGTCGATATTTAATGAATGCTCTTGATGTAATTCCTTTTCAATAGTTAAGGATTTCAATTGTGCTAATTCTTCAACTGCCTCCGTTTGTTTATCAATTTCCGGAGCCGTCTTCAACTCTTTGATATCCGTAAATTCTCTATTATCAATTTTAGTAATCAGATTTAGTGTGGTTCCTAATCTCGATAAATGATTGGCTTCATCATAGATTGTTTTTACCACTTTTGCGTCTTGTTCTTCTAACTTCTCAGAAAATAACAATCCTTCTGCTTTG
Source organism: Flammeovirga yaeyamensis (assembly GCF_018736045.1). Lineage (NCBI taxonomy): Bacteria > Pseudomonadati > Bacteroidota > Cytophagia > Cytophagales > Flammeovirgaceae > Flammeovirga > Flammeovirga yaeyamensis. The sequence continues at coordinate 4,050,005 of NZ_CP076132.1, forward strand.
TTTCTGATAATCGATAATGGAGTTTGTAATTCGTGGGCTACATCTTCTGTATATTCTTTAAGGTGATTGTAATCCGCATCGATACGTTTGACCATCTTAAGGAAAAGATTCTGCATTTCAACAAATTCTTTCGTCATGGTCTCCACCTCTTGGATATCTTCTGATTTCCCCACTTTAAATAGTTGCATCTGCTCTAAAATGCGTCGAAAAGGTCGTAGAAAGTAGCCCTGCAATAGCACATTAAAAGCTACAGTAATGATAATTAAGACAACAAATGAAGGAATAAGGTAATCGAAAATATCGTCTCGGAAGTAATAGTAATTTTGTACTTCCTTGTCCATTTCCACCCTGTAGAGTTGTCCTTTTGATTCTATAAGAATGATTTTACGTCTGTGAATTAAATTTCTCTCAATATCTGAATGATAGATGGTAACATCTTCTACTATCGGATATTCTGTTTTTTTACAACGCTTAGAAACCTTCTCTACTTTTTTGATACTATTACCAACAAGAGAATCGGCAGGAGTTCCTTTATCTAAGTGATATTGCACCCTGCTTTCCAACCATCCAAATCTTCTATTTAGATCTGAGTCGATAAACTCATCCGCTTCTCTAGTCAAAAATTTCGCATTGAAATAGAAGACTACAAAAGTGAAGATCAAATAGAATAATGTAACTCTAGATAATAAATTGAAAGTCTGTTTCTTGTTCATAAATTAAGCCTCCACAAATTTATACCCCATACCGTACACCGATTTAATGTACTCTCCAGCTCCTTCTTTCTGAAGTTTCTTTCTAAGGTTTTTGATATGAGTATAAATAAAATCAAAATTATCAGCTTGATCAATATGATCTCCCCACAAGTGTTCTGCAATACTTTCTTTTGTCAACATTTTATTTTTGTTGTAGAAGAAATAGAGCAGTAAATCGTATTCCTTTTTCGTCAGTTCTAATACAAGATCGTTAATTTTTACAGTGGATGAGGTAATATCAATTTTAATCACACCATGTTCTAAAACCGTACTTCCTTTTAGTTTTTTCCTTCTGAAAAGTGAACGTACTCTTGCAATTAACTCTGCCATATGAAAGGGCTTAGTGATGTAATCATCCGCCCCTAAATCCAACCCGGTGACCTTATCGTCGATGCTATTTCTAGCGGTAACGATAAGTACACCAGTGTTTGGGTTAATTTCTTTAATATATTTCACGATCTCTAAACCGTTACCATCGGGTAAACCGAGATCGACGACAATAATATCGTATTCATAGACCGATATTTTGTCTTTTGCATCTGCCACCAAGCCGACAGTTTCTACTGTCATTGCCTGATCGCTCAGTCCTTTTAGTATATCTTCTGTTAAATGAGGGTTATCCTCTATCAACAATAATTTCATTCAATATCAAGTTTTAGAAGTCTTCCATTCCGCCTCCTCCACCTTGTCCTCTTCGAGAAGGTTTGAAGTTGTTCAGACGGTAGGTTAAAGTTACAGTTAGATATTGAGCATACCTAAAGTCTTCTTGCATGTTTCTAAAACCAATACCTTCAGAATAAGATTGTCTGATGGCTGTTCCAAAAACATCATTCATAGAAGCTGTAAGCGTTAACTTCTTCTTCAACATAGAGTGTTTCACAGCTGCTTGCATCACAAAGAAACCTTCGTTTCTACCTTGTGCAGTTACAGTTGGGCCTGTATATCTATTATTAATTTGAAGCTGAGTAGATTTCGATAATCTAAATGTATTATTAAAACGGCTACTCCAGTTAATACTTTGTCTACTAAAATCTTGACCTTCTAACTGTCCTTCTACTTTATAATCAAATAAGCTACCCATAATATCCATGGTCCACCATTTAAATGGAGAAAGATTTACAGACGTTTCTAATCCTAAAGCATAATCAGATCCTACGTTTTCGTAGGTATGTAAGATCACTCCTTCCGACCATACTTTCTGAACTCTTTCCACTTTATCGTGGGTCATTCTGTAATAAGCATCAAAATTAACTGTTGCTTTCTCACCAAGATTCCATAAGTATCCAAAATCGAAAGAATCGATGTTTTCAGGTAATAAGTTCGGGTTACCTTGTCTTACGTTAAAAGCATCTTGCCATGTCACGAAAGGTTCCAAATACCAACCTCTAGGTCTTTCGATTCTTCTTGAATAGCTCAACATCAATTGGTTGTCTTTCGGCAAACTATACGATAAGTGAACTGTAGGGAAAATGTTCCATTGATCGACCGGATAGTCTTGCTCCTGCCCTACCACTGAAACATTTCTCCCTGTGTATTCAGCTCTAACACCACCTTGGTAACCTAATTTCCCGAGCTTGCCGGAATAGATACCATATAAGGAGTGTATCGTCTGTGTGTAGTTTGTGGTGTAACTAAAATCTTGTTGGAAAATATAGTCGCCTGTTGTAGGGTCTAATTGATACACTTCGTTAATATCTTCTGCTGCATTCCAACGTGTTTGCCATCCGGCTTCGATTTTATCAGTTGCACCGATAGGTAAAGTATAATCTAATTTAGCTCTTAATCTACCTCCAGGTCCTACTTCAGAAGAACGCTGTCCCGATGATGGTATTTCTACAACAGAACCATCAGGGTTTTTAGGTAATAATTCGTTTTTCGAAGACTCTGTCATGTCTCTTCCACCATAATCTACCATGGCATCAAGTACATGACCTTTCTTATTAAATTTATGTTGATAGGCCAAGTTAACGCTGTAATACAAGCCTCCTCTTTCCCATTGTTCACTTGAGATATATCGATTTTCATCAATTGGATTATTGGAACCACCTATGTTTTTATATTCATAGAAATCGGCATCCATTCCACCATACATTTTAAAATCACCTGCTTTACCAGATAACTTGATAAAATCATTATCAGAAATAGAGTACTCAACGCCACCTTGAAGTCCCATTACCTCGAAAGTACGCTCCCTTTCTCCATCTGAAATAATGTAAGAAGTTGTATCTCCAGATTGAGTAATACGTTCCGATTTTAGGGTACCCGGACCAGGTCTTTTATTGTAATTGGCACCTACATAGTAGCTCCATTTTTTCTTTCTAAAGTTTAACAGGAAATCTCCACCTAATCGGCCATAACGACCAACATTTACGTTGGCTACGCCACTTACGCCTTCTAATTTATTTTTCTTAGTAATGATATTGATAATGCCTGCTGTTCCATCAGGGTCGTATTTAGCAGATGGGTTAGTTATTAATTCAATATTTTCGATAGTTGAGGCTGGAATTTGTTGTAAAGCTTCTGATGCATCCAATACAGATGGGCGACCATCAATAAGTACGGTAAAACCAGAACTACCCCTTAAACTCACATTACCATCTCCGTCCACATTAATAGAAGGTACATTTTGTAGTACATCCACCGCAGTACCTGACAAAGCCGAAAATTGTGAGCCTACATTGACTACCTTTTTATCAATGTCATAGGTCACCGTATTTTGGGTTCCAACAACTTCCACAGCTTCAAGTACTTCAGCATCTGTAGTGAGTACTACATTACCGATATCTTTAGAGTAATTCGATTTATCGATCACTACATTTTCTAGAATGCTTTTTTGGAATCCGATAAAAGTTACTTCTACCATATACGTCCCCTCAGACAAGTTCTTTACGACAAACTTACCTCCTTCGGTAGTTACGGTTCCACCTACAAGGGTGTGCGTATCTTTAGTAAATACACTTACAGTAGCATATTCTACCGGTACATTTGTTCCGTCCTCGGATACAGAACCGATAATGACTCCTTTCTTAATAGGGTTGTTGTTAGCGAAAACCGTTGAAAGGAAAATGAAAGTCAAAAATGTGAATAATTGAGAAGTTCTTTTAAACATGAGTTTACAGTAAATATTAAATCTGCTTCAAAAGTAGTAGGCAAATCTGTTTGAAATCTGAAGAGATATAGAGTTGATGATCTTTTATTCTTAAATCACTGATTTTCTTCACATTCCAATACCTACTTTTTTGATAAAAACCCCAAACACTTGTATTTGTTTATAGAAAAATCAGATTTCATTTTTACAATTCTGAACGAAATCTGTAGTTCCTCTTTTTATAAATTCAATTTGTTATAGACTTATTTGATAAAAAAACTTCAAAGACTTTTGTACTACTTTATTACATTTCTATATTTGCAATTGCAATCTTATCAAGAAAGGCAGAGGGATTGGGCCCTATGAAGTCTTGGCAACCTGCGCTCCTCAAAGCAAGGTGCCAACTCCCACCACGAAGGTGTTCGTGAAAAGATGAGTTTAACTCCATAAAATTTCATATTCATTGCATTGCAATACTGTCTATACTGATAAGTTCACGGATGAACCAAAATTTGGGCTGAGTGTTTTTTAGAAGTTTAAAACAGCATATTATTTCTTTTTGTCTACTGTTATTTTTAACAGGATGCTTTGAGCTACAAGAAAAGTTAGAAGTGACAGAAAGCGGAAAAGGTGATTATTCCTTTACTTTTGATTTTTCTCAGAGTAAAGATATCTTCAATATTATTTCTGCATATAAAGACAAAAACGATCAACGCATTTTTGAACCAAAAAAATACGAAAAACCTCTACAATTGCTAAGCCGAGAATTAAATACACTTCCCGGTGTGTACAATTGTAAGACTTTATTAGACTCTACCCATTGGAGGTTAGGTATTCGTTTTGCATTTGTTGATATTCATGCATTCAATTCCGCTCTCTCGAAAATTAACCTCTCTAAGAAGGAGGAGGTTTTCATCAAAATGAAGAGAAAAAAAGCTGAATGGGTTCAGAATGTAAATTGGATGAATATCATCACATCGCAACTACCAAATTCTGAAGAATCAAAGAAATTGATGTTGCAACAAGTGGATTCTGCTTCTTACAATTTCCATTGGAATCTGAACAGAAATATCAAAACTGTAAAATCTTATGAGATCGAACGAATGGGAACATCAGAATTGGTATTTGAAGGAAAAATTCCAAGCATTGAAAAAGCAGAGTATATCACTCAATGGAATGTAAAATTTAAATGAGATTATCATAAATAATAGAAATATGACCTATTTATTCACATCCGAATCTGTATCTGAAGGGCATCCAGATAAAATTGCCGATCAAATATCGGATTCAATTTTAGATGCTATGTTGGCACAAGACCCTACTTCACGTGTGGCTTGTGAAACTATGGTTACTACAGGTTTAGCTGTAATTGCTGGAGAAATTACGACAAAAGCATATGTTGAAATTCCAGATGTTGTTCGTGAGACTATCGACAAAATCGGGTACAATAAAGAAGATTATTACTTCGCAGCTCACTCTTGTGGTGTTCAAGTAGCATTACATAGCCAATCTCCAGATATTGCTCAAGGTGTAAACGTGGGTGAAGGTGTTGATAAAGATCAAGGTGCTGGTGACCAAGGTATGATGTTTGGTTACGCTACTAAAGAGACGCCAAGCTATATGCCAATGGCACTTGCTTTCTCTCATGGTCTAGTAAAAAGATTAGCTGAAATCCGTAAAACTCAGCCTGAATTAATCGGTTATTTAAGACCAGATGCTAAGGCTCAGGTAACCATTGAATATAACGAGGACAATACTCCTAAAAGAGTACACACTATCGTTGTTTCTACTCAGCACGATGAGTTCCCTAATAAATCAGACGATGATGCATTGGCTCAAATTGCAGAAGATGTGAAAAAACACGTTATTCCTGCTGTTATTCCAAATGCTTTGATCGATGCAGATACTATCTTCCACATCAACCCAACAGGTAAATTCGTTATCGGTGGACCTCACGGTGATGCTGGCTTGACTGGTCGTAAAATTATTGTAGATACTTACGGTGGTAAAGGTGCTCACGGTGGTGGTGCATTCTCAGGAAAAGATCCATCTAAAGTAGACCGTTCTGCTGCTTATGCTGCAAGACACATTGCTAAAAACTTAGTAGCTGCAGGTGTAGCTGACGAAGCTTTAGTACAAGTGGCTTATGCTATTGGTGTTTCTACACCAGTATCATTGAACGTACAAACTTACGGTACTTCAAAAGTAGACAAAACAGATGCTGAAATTTCAAATATCGTTAACGAGCTTTTCGATATGCGTCCTAAGGCAATTGTTGATCGTTTAGGTCTTACTAACCCTATTTTCTCTCCAACGGCTGCTTACGGTCATATGGGACAAGAACCATATACTAAAGAAGTTGAGTTGGAAATCAGAAATATCGAAGAAAAAGACGGTAAGAAAGTAACGACTACTACAATCGAGAAAAAAGAAGTAGAATTCTTTACATGGGAGAAACTAGATTATGTCGATAAGATTAAATCTGCTTTCGGATTGTAATATTTTTCTATAAATAATATTATTTCTAAATCCTTGTTGGTAATTTCACCAACAAGGATTTTTTTATTTTACGATATATGCGTTTCACTCTTATACTTCTACTCCTATTATCTAACCTAATCACTTTTGCGCAATCAAGTGATAGTTTATCTATTCATCAAAAACCAAAAAATAGAAAAACTGTTGGCCTTGTTCTAAGTGGTGGTGGTGCAAAAGGTATTGCCCATATTACCGTCATCAAAGTTCTTGAAGAATATGGTATTCCAATTGACTATATTACGGGTACTTCTATGGGAGCAATTGTTGGTGGATTTTATGCTGCAGGTTACACCACTGATGAATTGGAAATGTTTATCAGAGACCCTCAATTCCAAGATTGGGTATCAGGTAAAGTCAATACCGACGATCAATTTTATTTTGGTCGACAAGAAAGAGGAGCTGAATGGGTGAACTTTAATATTGAATATGATTCCATCTATGGTTTATCATGGGATCCCACAATTATCCCTACTGGTCTACTGAATTATAACCTTTCTGCCCGCCTTTTTAAACGCTCCAAAGAAATTGATTATGATTTCGATAATCTAGATGTTCCCTTTAGAGCCGTAGTATCTGATATCTTCGAAAGAAAAGCCATTGCCGTGGGTGAAGGAGATTTAATGAGTGCTATTCGTGGATCTATGGCTGTACCATTGGTCTTTTCTCCAGTAAAAATCCAAGATAAATATGTATATGATGGTGGTATCTACAACAACATCCCTGTAGATGTCATGAAGGAAGAATTTAATCCCGACATGGTCATTGCGGTTAACCTTGGTGCACATGATATGTTTGAAGAATATCCTTATGATAGAGATGAAGAACTTATCAAAGGCAATGTTTTAAAGTTCATTGTCATGAATAACACCTACCCCAAAGAACTTGACGATAAAGAAGATATTTATTTAGGTGTTCCTGTTGATGAATATTCTGCAGCTGATTTCACTCCAGTAGACTCTTTGCTGGCCATCGGCGACAGGTATGCTAGAACAATGATCGACTCCGTCGTTAAAGTTTATGGTGATGATCAACCAAAAGTTAAACCTCGACCAAGTCGTTTCAATTCGTTATATGATCCACAAGAGGAAGTGGTGAGCCATGTAAACTTAGGTGATAATCTCAGTTTTGGTCAAAGATTATTTGTGAGAAACATTGTAAAGCCTAATCGTAGAAAAAAGGCATCCATGGAAGACCTTTACCAAGGGTACAGTATGCTTCTTTCTAATAATTACTTCAATAACCTTGATGCCTATTTTTATTACGACAGCTTAGATGATGACGCAAAATTACATATTGATGTTGTCCCAAATAAAAAGGTTCGACTAGGTGTGGGCGGTAACATTGCAACGAGAAACATAGGTCAGTTTTATGTAAATGCTCAATTCAATGTCTTTACCAGATCATTAAATACGGTAAGAGTGAATGCTATGGGTGGATCCTTCTACAACTCTTTCCGTGCTGAAGTAGAGTCCTTATATGCTAAAAGACTTCCATTCTCATTAGGAGCAGAATTTATTCATAACCGATGGAATTATGCCAATGCTTCTGAACTCCTTTTCGAAAAACGAAATAGTTTAAACACCCTTCGAAAAGACAATTACTTTGGCGGTAAAATTAGCACAGCCCTAGGAAGACAATATAAAATATATGGTTTTGGAGGTTACTTCTGGAATGAAGACAATTATGATCAGATTTTCCTAGTGGATGCAGGTGATGGTTCCGGAAATCAAGTTTCTACCAATTTAATAGGATTAGACAAACACAAAGGTTTCCTATTTGGTGGGGCTTGGGAAGCAAATTCCCTAAACCGCAAACAATTCCCTGATAGAGGTCGACACGTCAAAGTTTCAGGAAAATACATTCTTTCTGATAATGATTTTCAGGTAGAACTTTCAGAAAAAATTAGTGGATCAATAAATAGAGATTGGTTTACACTTCAGGCACAATATGAACAGTATTTCAATCTTAAATTTTTAACTCTTGGTGTAAGAGGTCATGCTACTTGGTCAGATTATCAACCATCTTTCAGTACACCTTCATCTGTGGCCAATGCACCTGCTTATTATCCTTTAGTGGATTCTAAAACCATATTTAATTTTACCTTTAGAGGCCCTCGATTTATTGCAGGTGGTATAAAATTAATGAAATCCGTATTCACCCCTAACCTTCAATTATTAATGGAGGGACATATATTCACCACAGACACAAGGTATTCATCTGACAAATTCTCTGTTGTTCCAGAAGTGACAAAACACTCTTTTTTCTCTAGTGAAAGCACAGATTATGCCGCTTCAGGATCTATCATTTATCACTCACCCATTGGCCCATTAAGCTTTTCAGTAAGTCACTATAACGAAAAAGACTACGAGTTGATGTTCTTATTCAACATCGGTATTATTCTTCATAATAAGAGGATGTTGGAAGAGTAAAAACTAGTGAAGAGCGGGTTTAAATTAAAAATGAAAAGTTAAAAATGAAAAACGTAGTTAGTTAAACTATTCGTGGGTGGTTCGTGTACCTCTCTGCCTAAAACGAGCGTTAGCTTAACATTTCACGTTTTTCATTCTTCATTTTTAACTACCAAAAGTATTTAAATGGAATAACACGAAAAACTTCAAAGTCCACTTACATTAAACGAGCGTTGACTCAACATCTCACGTTTTTCACTTTTCGTTTTTAACTTTTAACTACCAAAAGTATCTAAATTGAATAACACGAAAAACTTCAAAGTCCACTTACATTAAACGAGCGTTGACTCAACATCTCACGTTTTTCACTTTTCATTTTTAACTTTTAACTACCAAAAGTATCTAAATGAAATAACACAAAAAGACTTTAAAGCCCACTTACATAAAACGAGCGTTGACTTAACATCTCACGTTTTTCACTTTTCATTTTTAACTTTTCACTTAACTTTAGTTTCTTGCAAGCATTTGCGAACGATGACTATCTAGTTTGATAAACGTAAACAACATCATTGTAAATGCCCAGAGGGAGGATCCTCCATAACTGAAGAACGGTAATGGGATACCGATTACAGGAAAAATACCGATGGTCATTCCCATGTTAATCATAAAGTGAATGAAGAATACGCAGGAGACGCAGTAGCCGTAGACTCGTGCGAATGTAGATTTCTGTCGTTCTGCTAATATGATTAATCGTATAATTAAGGCGGCAAATAGGCCTATTGTAATTAAACTTCCAATCCATCCGTGTTCTTCTCCAATAGTACAGAAGATAAAATCGGTTGATTGTTCAGGTACGAAATTAAACTTTGTTTGTGTCCCTTCTAAGAATCCTTTTCCTGCAAGTCCACCAGAACCAATGGCAATTTTCGATTGGTTTACTTGGTAACCTACTCCTAGTGGATCGATTTTAGGGTTCACTAAAACTTCAATCCTTTTTCTTTGGTGAGGACGCATCACGTCATACATAATGAAGTCGATACCTTCTGTAAATAGGAAAGATAGTGTACCAAATCCGACGACTAAAAACAGGAAGAGTTTACTTTTCTTTGTGTAAATAAGATAAATGATGGCAATGATAGTCATACCACCCAATAATGCTACGGCACTTAAAGTGTCTGTAACCAGTGCAGTAACAAATAAGAATACTAACCAAAGTCCGACAGCCATAATCCACCACGGCATGCCCTCTCTGTACAACATCAAAAAGAAAGCAGCGAATACCAATGCCGATCCTGTATCTTTTTGAAGCATTACCATTCCAAATGGAATCAATATTATTGCGACTGAGCTTAAAAATCCATCCCATTTTTCAATCTTAACGGTAGGATTATCGATATACCGGGCCAATGCTAAGGCTAAGGTAAATTTGGCAAATTCGGAGGGTTGTATTCGTATAAAACCTATCTTGATCCAAGATGTGTTACCACCTGCAGAGTGACCGAAAACCAAAACGAAGGTCAGCATGAGCAAGGTGATGATAAATGCGGGATAGGCGATGGTACTGAACAACTTAAAGTCGACCACCATAATAACAAAGGCGATGAGTAGTGCACCTCCAATCCACATCAATTGTTTACCTGAATTGAGTGAAATAGAAAAAATACTTGTAGGGGCATCTGGCTGATAAACGGCAGCATAGATGTTGAGCCAACCAACTATCACCATAGTGATGTAAATAAATACCGTTAACCAATCGACATTTGTTTTACCGGTGCTTTCACGCATTTTCTTAGGGGATCTATAAAGTAAGAAACGATATCAAATGATCGTTTCGATGAAAATCAAAAAATATAAATACAAAAAAAAGTCCTCAGAACTTATAAAGCAATTCTGAGGACTTAATATAATTAGATTTCCGATTAATTTTGAAGCATTTTCAAAATTGTCGTCAATTTTCTCTTTAACTCTCTACGGTTAACGATTAGATCCACAAAACCTTGTTCTTGTAAGAACTCAGCAGATTGGAATCCTTTTGGAAGATCTTTACCGATAGTCTCTCTAATTACACGAGGACCTGCGAAACCAATTAAAGCACCTGGCTCAGCAATATTAATATCACCCAACATTGCGTAAGATGCAGTAACACCTCCTGTAGTTGGATCAGTTAATAAACTGATGTATGGTAAACCAGCTTCTTCTAGTAAAGCTAACTTTGCTGAAGTTTTTGCCATTTGCATTAATGAAAAACCTGCTTCCATCATACGAGCACCTCCAGATTTAGAGATCATCATGAAAGGCATTTTGTTCGCAATTGCGTGGTCAATACCTCTTGCAATTTTTTCACCTACAACAGAACCCATAGAACCACCGATGAAGCTAAAGTCCATACAGCTTACTACTAAGTCTAAACCGTTTATTTTACCGTAAACAGTTCTACATGCGTCTTTTAGTTCTGATTTCTTTTGAGAAGCAGCAATTCTATCTTCGTAAGATTTGCTGTCCTTGAAATTCAATGGGTTTCCAGAAGTCATGTTTTCATCTAACTCTGTGAACTCATTGTCATCAAAAATGATCTCAAAATACTCTTTAGATCCTATTCGTACGTGGAATTCATCATCAGGACAAACGTAAGCATTTTCACGAAGTTCCTGCATATGTATGATCTTGCCTTGGTTAGTTTTGTACCAAAGGCCGTCTGGTGAATCTTTCTTTTCAGATGTTGGAGTTTGTATCCCCTGTTCTTTTCTTTTGAACCAAGCCATAAGAATATATATAAACTTGTGTAAGAATTTTAGTTTATTGTAATCGAAATTACATTCGAACCGTAAAGATATTCATTAAGTCTTCACATAAAAAACTTATTGTATGTTTGCATAACAAAATTGTAAAGATTTAATAGTTTTTTTTATAAAAACAGTTCTTCTGAGCGGCAAATAAATTCAAAATAGTTGATTTCCAAATATTCTTTAATAATTGACAATATTTCTTCTATGCTTAATATTTAGTAAAACTATTGATTAATGTGTTCGTATTAACATTACTAAAGTCACCAAAATTCTACTACCAATATAGGTTTAAGAGTTGTATATTTGTGGCTGCTATTGTTCACACGTGTGTGTGACGCTATCATAAATTATTCAAATTATAATTATGTCTTTCAACATTAATGATATCAAGCCAGGTGTAATCACTGGTGAGGACGTAGAAAAAGTATATCAATACGCACTAGAAAAAGGTTTTGCTCTTCCTGCAGTAAACTGTGTAGGTACTAACTCAGTAAACGCTGTTATGGAAACTGCTGCGAAATTGAAAGCTCCAGTTATTATTCAGTTCTCAAACGGTGGTGCTTCTTTCTACGCTGGTAAAGGCATTAAAGGTGAAGGTCAAGCAGCTGCAATCGCTGGTGCAATCGCCGGTGCTAAGCACGTTCACGAATTGGCTGAGCAATATGGTGCTCGTGTTATCTTGAACACTGACCACTGTGCTAAAAAATTACTTCCTTGGATCGACGGTCTTTTAGACGCATCTGAAAAATTCTATGCTGAGACTGGTAAGCCATTATTCTCTTCTCATATGATCGACCTTTCTGAGGAGTCATTAGAAGAAAACATGGAGATCTCTGGTAAATACTTCGAGCGTATGGCTAAAATGGGTCAAACTCTTGAGATCGAATTAGGTATCACTGGTGGTGAGGAAGATGGTGTTGACAACTCTGATGTTGATCCTTCACGTCTTTACACTCAACCTTCAGAAGTTGACTACGCTTACGAGCAATTAGGTAAAATCGACCACAAATTCTTAGTAGCTGCATCTTTCGGTAACGTTCACGGTGTATACAAGCCAGGTAACGTGAAGTTGACTCCAACTATCTTGGACGATTCTCAAAAGTTCATCTCTGAGAAGCACGGTACTGACACTAAGAAGCCAGTTAAATTCGTATTCCACGGTGGTTCTGGATCTTCTTTAGAAGAAATTCGTGAAGGTATCTCTTACGGTGTAATCAAAATGAACATCGATACTGATACTCAGTGGGCTACTTGGGATGGTATCCGCGGTTATGACGCTAAATACCACGATTACCTTCAAGGTCAAATCGGTAACCCAGAGGGTGCTGACGAGCCAAACAAGAAATACTACGACCCACGTAAGTGGTTAAGAGTTTCTGAAGAGTCAATGATTACTCGTTTAGAGCAAGCATTCGCTGACTTGAATGACGTAAACATCTTCCAAGACTAAGTCTAGAGGGTTTTAGATATTAAAAAAGGTGATCTCATTTAGTTGAGATCACCTTTTTTATTATATCAAAATCTTATTATTTATTCTTACCACTTATCATTTCAGAAATAATATTCTTCTGATCGGTTAATTCTGCTGCTACCACTCCTACCAAGTGAATCACTAAGAAACCAACCAAGTAGTATAACGATAATTTATGCAGATCTTCCATTAATTCATGATCGCCAATATCATTAATAATAAACATACCTGTTAATAATGATGCTGCGACAAGCACATAGAATAATGCATACAACACCCATTGGAATTTTTCTTTTCCTGTAGCCTCAGAAGAAGAAATTGTGGTCAGTTTAATTCCTCTCTCTTTGATATTCAATAAGACTCTTAAAGATAAAAGTCCGATCATCAAATAGCCAGCATAAATGTGCCATGTCCACATCTGTCCACGAATTACTTTGGCAATTTTTACGGAATCTTTTTTGGTGATGGAAATATCAAGATTTGATAATTGTTCAGTAATAATATCACTCATAAGATATTTATTCATCCAATTCATTCTTAAAAAAATTGTCAGAGTGATGAATAACATAGTAAATGCAATCAGCCAATGTAGAATTCTATGTGGTGCTGAAAAATTATTGTTTGTCATAGTGAAAAAAATTTAGCGCTTGGTGATAAAAAGAAGAGTACTAATTTGATTAGATTTCATAATCCGGCATCTTCCATTTTCCTTTCAATTTATATAGATTTTTTTTAATGAAAGGCATATCCTCATAATTACGTTTAGGAATACTTAAAACCTGAGGGTCAATATTTTTGATCTTATTGGTAATGTCTTCTTCATTGGTATTCTTCTCAAAGAATTCAGCTAACACTTGCCTAAATTCTTTAAAATTCCAATAATGATATATACTATCCTCAGCACTCTCAACTTTTGCTGATTGATTGAATATAGTTGTAAAAGCAAACTGTTCGACAATATGTTTTTGATAAGAAGGATACATATCATCAGTCATAGTTAATACTTTTTCAATAAGGTCATTATATCTAGAATTCCAACCTAAAACCCCAGCATTCCACATCTCATTATTGAACTTTTGATGTTCATAATTAGTATCAAGATGTTTCTTCAGCTTTTTAAAAACCAAGTTTTTAGAGGCTTTAGTTATTTCGCCTTCATTCTGATGCATTATCAAATGTCCATTTTGGATAGATGTAAATAAAACATCTGGTGATGTAATAAAAGTTGTATCAGTGTCAAGGTATAAATAATTGATATTTTCATTACCATATTTATGAATAGTATCTTGAATTACCTTAATCTTTACTCTATGAACAAAATTAAATTCTCCCTTCCATTTCTGAATTGTATCCTGATCAATAGAACAATAATTGATATTTAACCTCTCAGGTAGGAGCGAACTGAAGACCTCTTTTTGATCAGTATAAATCACAATCTGGTCAACATCACTTTTAAAAGTATGCAGAGTATAAATGCTATAAATACATTCATATAAGATCTCTTTTAATCCGTACGCTTGATATATAAGGATATTCTTGCTCATAAAATGAATTTACAAATAGGGCTGTATCAAAAACCCCAGATTTAAATCCGGGGTTATTGATACAGCCTTATTATTTTACTATTTTTTAAACTGATCCAATCGATTACCATTCGATCTTACGACCATATCTGCAATAGTTAAAGCAGACATCGCTTCTACGATTGGTACAGCTCTCGGAACCACACATGGATCGTGACGTCCTTTTCCAGAAACAGTGGCAGCATTTCCTTCTTTATCGATAGAATCCTGATCGACCATAATCGTCGCTACAGGTTTAAATGCTGTTCTAAAATAAATATCTTCTCCATTGGAAATACCACCTTGGATACCGCCAGATAAGTTGGTTTTAGTTCTTACTTTACCACTCTCATCTGTATAAAAGGCATCGTTGTGAGTAGATCCTCTTAGTTTCGTGCCCTCAAAGCCGCTTCCGTATTCAAAACCTTTACAAGCATTGATACTTAGCATTGCTTTACCTAATTCAGCGTTTAAACGATCGAAAACGGGTTCACCAAGACCTGCTGGCACACCAGAAATTACACATGATACAATACCTCCGATAGTATCTCTATCCTTACGTACTCCATCAATTAGTTCGATCATTTGCTCTGCCTTTACAGGATCAGGACAACGAACAATATTTTTCTCGATTTCATCAAAATCAAATGTTGAGTAATCATCTGAAACCCTTACGTCTCCTACTTCAGATACGTAAGCGTGGAAATCGATTCCTAAACTCTTTAAAAATAATTTAGCGACTGCACCTGCTGCTACACGAGCCGCAGTTTCTCTTGCAGAAGATCTTCCTCCTCCTCTATAATCTCTCACTCCATATTTTGTATGGTAAGTGTAATCAGCGTGGGATGGTCTGAAAACATCTTTAATGTGAGAGTAATCTTTACTTCTTTGGTCTTGATTCCAAATCAATAAAGCGATAGGTGTCCCTGTAGTTACCTCTTCGAAAACGCCAGATAGAACTTCTACGCTATCTGCCTCTTTTCTTTGAGTCGTAATCTTAGACTGACCAGGTTTTCTTCTATCTAATTCTTTTTGGATATATTCTAGGTCAAACGGTACGCCTGCTGGGCATCCATCAATGGTTACACCAATCGCACGACCGTGAGATTCTCCAAAAGTTGTGATTCGAAATGCTTTTCCAAACGTATTCATTACCTAATTTGTTAGTTCTGACACAAAAATATGATCTTTTTTTATTATAAACTGAACTGACTTAAAAATAATATCCTCAGTAGGTTATGTTCACATCAATTTTGTCAAATTTACAATCAAATAACTGTTTAATTGTAAATATTTCACAATTAAAAGTTGATTTCTTATAAAACTGTGAATTATTTATAACCGTTCAATCGTTATTAATTCCAAAGAAACACACTTTAAGACATGAAGTTAAAATAAATTTGGTTTTGATGAGTATTTCTAAAATTGTTCAAGTTATATTTGTGAGGTTTTTCACAAAAAACCTGATTTCGATGAAAAATTTCCTTGAACTTAGGTAAAACTAGAAATTTATGGAATACAGCTTCTTAATTTATGATGGAGTGATCACTGTAAAGTTAAAGGGGGATTTCCTTGGCCATCCCGAAGAGAAAAGTTTCATTAGAGACTCTAAACTTTTCACAAGGTCTGGAATTACCGACTTTATTATTGATGCCACTCATATTAATCATATGAACAGTGGAGGCTTGAGCATGTTAGTGAGATTATATACGGATATATCACAAAGAAATGGACGTATGTTATTGATCTCCTCACCTACTCAATTAACCAAGCTTTTAAAAATAACTAAGCTAGATAAGGTATTTCAAACTTCTAGTTCTAGAAGTAAAGCCCTACAGACACTGAGATTGTCGTAATCTCATTTCTATTAAATTAATACATATCAAAAATATAATTCATTCACAAGATGGATATTCTTTTAGGCATGCAGTGGGGAGATGAAGGAAAAGGCAAAGTTGTCGATGTCCTCGCTCCAAAATATGACGTTGTTGCACGTTTCCAGGGTGGACCAAACGCTGGACACACATTGGAATTTGATGGTAAAAAGTTCGTTCTGCATCAAATCCCTTCAGGTGTTTTCCAAGAAGGTACATCAAATATTATCGGAAACGGTGTTGTTCTTGATATTCGTATCTTCCGTGAGGAGATCGAAAAATTAGAAACAGCAGGTTATAAAGTGAAAGACAAAATCTTATTGTCGAAGAAAACTCACTTAATTATCCCTACACACCGTCTACTTGATGCGGCCTACGAGAAAAGTAAAGGTGATCAAAAAATTGGTTCTACTTTAAAAGGTATTGGACCAACTTACCAAGATAAATCAGCTCGTGTTGGTTTAAGAACTGGTGATTTATTCTCGGAAAACTTCCAAGAAAAATACGAAGCATTAAAAGCAAAGCATGTTGAAATCTTAAACTTCTATAAGTTCGATTTCTCTGAGATGCTTCCAGAAATGGAGGAAGAATTCTTCCAAGCTGTGGAGTACACAAAGACTTTAAACTTTGTCAACTCTGAGTACTTCGTAAACGATGCTCTTAAAGATGGTAAGAAAGTATTGGCTGAAGGTGCTCAAGGTTCTTTATTGGATGTTGACTTCGGTTCTTACCCTTTCGTTACTTCTTCTAACACATTTGCAGCAGGTGCTTCTACTGGTTTAGGTGTTGCTCCTAACGCTCAGAAGAACATCTACGGTATCTTTAAAGCTTATTGTACTCGTGTAGGTTCTGGTCCATTCCCAACAGAATTATTTGATAAAACTGGTGAGGATCTTCAAAACCTTGGTCACGAATTCGGTGCAACTACTGGTCGTCGTAGAAGATGTGGTTGGTTAGACCTTCCAATCTTGAAATACGCAGTAATGCTAAACGGTGCTACTGAGTTGTTCATGATGAAAGCTGACGTAATGAATACTTTCGAGGAAATCAAAGTATGTACTGAGTACTTATTAAAAGACGGTACAAAAACTACAGAGGTTCCTTACGACTTAGAAGACATCAAAGAGCCAGTGTATACTACGCTTAAAGGATGGAATCAAGAAGTAGATGTAAAACTTCCTTTCGAAGAGTTACCTCAAGCACTTCTAGATTACGTAAAATATATTGAAGATTATATCGGTGTTCCAGTCACTATGGTTTCTATGGGGCCAGATCGTGAGGAGACAATTATGAAGTAATCTTTTATTAAAGATATTTCAAGCCTTTCCATTTTTTGGAAAGGCTTTTTTTATGTATAATTTGTAGAATTAACTTATATTTTCTTAATAATTGAACTAATAAGAAACTTATCAATCAAATAAAGAGTTTTATGTAATACAGGACTACTTTATTAAACCATTATAATCATGGAAGTACAAAGCTTAATGGAACAATTAGTTGATTGCTTCAAGACTTTCAAAGATTCAAAAGTAATCTGTGCATCGAAAGATGGAGAGTTAATTGTTCCACAATCGGAAAAAGAGGCATTGGAATTAGTAAAAGCAGGATACACTGCTTACTTCCGACAAGACCTCAAAAAAGAACTAGGTACTGAAGACCTTTTCTATTAAAAAAAGCATGCTTCAAAAAATTGAAACATGCTTATTGAAAACCGCCCTAAACGTAAGTCTAGGGCTTAATTATGTCTTAAAGATTCTTATTCACAATTGTAGCGGATGCTTGTGCTGTTGGGTAAATCACCAAGTCAGCAATATTTACCGAACTTCTTCTTGATATCATAAAGAAAATCACATCTGCAATGTCTTCTGCGTACAAAGGGGTGTACCCTTGGTAAACTCCCTCAGCTTTTTCAGTATCACCTTTGAATCTTACTTCAGAAAACTCTGTATGTACCAATCCTGGATGTACCGCCCCCACACGAATACCGAATTCATTTAAATCGTATCTCATTGCTTCATTTAATGCATTTACTGCAAACTTCGACGCATTATAAACATTACCGTTAGGATAAACATCCTTACCAGCAATAGAACCAATATTAATAATGTGTCCAGATTTTCTTTCTGTCATCTGAGCAATAATAGCCTTGGAAACATATAACAAACCTTTCACATTAATATCGATCATGGCATCCCAATCATCTACATCTCCGTCTTGAATTGAAGATAAACCATGAGCATTTCCTGCGTTATTTACTAAAATATCTACCTGAGCAAAATCTTCTGGAAGGCTTTCTATCTTAGCAAATACATCTTTTTTATCTCTTACATCAAATGACAAAGTATGTACATCTGTTTTCTCACTTAATTGCGTTTTTAAAGTTTCTAAGCGATCCGCCCTTCTTCCACAAATAATTAAACGGATGCCATTATCAGCAAATAATTCTGCAGTTGCTTTACCTATTCCTGAAGTTGCGCCAGTGATTAGTGCCGTCTTTTTCATGATTTCTTTTTTTGAAAACACATCATCGACATCTCCATTACATGTTCTTCTGTCTCATGAGGAGGTAAATATCGATGAGCGATATGATGATTGAATTGATATTCTAAATTAGGATAATCTTTCTTAAATAAAGATTTGAGATGTTGTTCTCTCATATTCCACTGATGTGTAATTAACAACACATACCCATAATTTACGAGGGATTTTTCGATTCGATCAAATAATAAACTTTCATTATCTAAATCTTCGAACTGACAATGAATGACAGCATCAAGAAGTATTACCTGATAATTTTGATCAATGTTGTAGTCAAAGATATCGGCAACAATTCCTTTCACCCTATTATTTGATGTTGCTACAGTTTGATCAATCCCAACCTTAGAAAGGTCCACAGCTGTTACTTCGAAACCTAAGGCATCAGCCATAAGTGCATTACGTCCCTGCCCACTTCCAAGATCCAAAAGGTTCTTTTTCTCCTTTATATCTTCCAAAAATGCTTTTAGTTCTTTATAGCTATCACCAAAAGCATTTTTATTAAGATAGAACTGATCCCACTCTTTTATTTTATCAGTTTCCAAAGTTTATTTCTGTATGATCTCCTAAGTTTAAACTTTGTGCCACCCCTTTTAAAGTCGAATCGTGGCCGACCAAAGAGTTTTTCAGCAATAAATCTTTTAGATTTGTATAAGCCCCTATGATAGAATTACTGATATTACAATTTTCGATTTTAGCTTCTTCTCCAATCACTACATTTGGTCCTATAATAGAATTCTTAATGACAGTATTCTTACCAATTTTTACTGGAGGAATAATCACAGTATTTTTACTATTCACATCCTCTATTTTAGTGGCATTAAAATCAGGACGATTTAATAATGTAGCATTAGCCTCAAGCAAAGAATACTTTGCTCCGCAATCGTACCAATTTTCTACAAATTGAATATCAAACTCCACGCCCTCTTGTAACATTTTTTGTAAACCGTCGGTGATCACAAACTCATTATTTACCGTTTTATTACTCGCCAATACATAGCGCATAGCATCCAACAGTTTAGGAACATCTGTGATTTTATAAATTCCGACCAAACCAATATTTGATTTTGGAATAGTTGGCCTCTCTATAAACTTTCTAACTTTGGTTCCGTTTTTTAATTCAGTTACACCATAATCACCCGGCGTTTCTACTTTCTGAACACCCACTACAGAATTAGGTACCTTCAGCATTTGTTCGATGTCTATATTTACGATAGAATCTCCCAAACATATCATTACTTCTTTTTCTTCGAGAATGTGTTTCTCTGCAACCAACACAGCATGTGCAGACCCTTCTCTGGGTATCTGTACCACAAATTCGAATTTGATTTTAGTGTTTTTATAATTTTCTTGAATAAAGGATTCTATTCTAGCTCCCATATACCCAATGATAATAATAAACTCATCAAAACCTGTTTCTATAAATTTATCGATAATATGAGCGATAACAGGTTTTCCAGCTACTGGAAGTAATGCTTTAGGTTGCGTATTGGTAAGTGGCCTTAAATTCGACCCCCGACCCGCAACAGGGATTAATACTTTCATTTATATGGTATCGTTAGGTTTACAATCTTTTGATAAAAATAATTGTCCAACCTAGTAAATAATCAACTACTTTAAAGTAAAATGTAGTAATTTTGCTATTAGATATGAATGTATGTGATTTTGATCACAACATGAACTCTAAAGTTAACTCCAAGACAATAATTATATTGATTCAATTTGGGTGTTTACAGCTAAAAAACTAATTAAGAATTAACTATATTTCATTTAACTGTTCCACATCAAAAATTAGTCAATATTTGTCTGAGTACAAATTTATAACTTGGATTAAAAACTTAAAACCTAAATTTATTATCAAACTTAATTCGAATCTAATGAAAATGAGATTAATTTCTACTCTTTTTGTATTAGCAGCTATTACGTTTAGCTGTTCTTCAGGTGGCGGTTCAGAGAAATCTGATAAAAAAGAATACGCTAAAGTAACGAAAGAGGAATGGCAAATGGCCAAAAGAATGTTCGACCAACAGCCAGCTACTGCTCCGGTTAAAGACGACAATCCTTTAAATGATGCTAAGGTTAAATTAGGTCAGATGTTGTATCACGATACTCGTCTTTCTAATGATGGTAACATTAGCTGTAACTCTTGTCATAATTTAGCCACTTTCGGTGTGGATAACTTACCAACATCGCCTGGTGATACTCAAGTAAAGGGAGAAAGAAACTCTCCAACAGTATACAATGCAGCATTTGATTTCGTACAATTTTGGGACGGTCGTGCAGCAGATGTAGAAGAGCAAGCTTTAGGCCCCATCTTAAACCCTGTAGAACATGCAATGAAAGACGAGAAACAAGTAGTTTCTAGACTTTCTGAAGTAGCTGAATACGTAAAGCTTTTCAAAGAAGCATTCCCTAACGAGAAGAAACCTCTTACTTTTAATAATGTAGGTAAAGCTATTGGTGCATTCGAAAGAACACTAGTATTCCCTTCACGTTTTGACCGCTTTATGGAGAAAGAAACTTCTTCTTTCCTTTTAACAGCAAAGGAAGCTCAAGGTCTTAGAGATTTCCAAGAAGCAGGATGTACTACTTGTCATGCGGGCAACCAATTAGGTGCTCAGATGTATCAAAAATTCGGTTTGTATGGCGATTACTGGACAATGACTGGATCTAAACCATTAGCTTCAGGTCACTATGATGAAGGAAGAAAAGACGCTACAGGTAATGAATCTGATAAGTATTTCTTCAAAGTGCCTAGTTTAAGAAACATCACTAAAACAGCACCTTATTTCCACGATGGATCGGTAGCTAAATTAGAAGATGCTATTAAGATTATGGGTAAGCTTCAATCGAATAAAGATCTTAATGAGGAGCAAGTGAGCAACATTGCTGCTTTCTTGAAATCGTTAGAATCTAAGATTCCTGAAGATATTACAAAAGCTCCAGTTTTACCGTAACTGGATTAATTATTTTAGAATAGCATCATGGAGACATGGTGCTATTTTTTTGTCTAATGACAATTGAATAGGATAGCAAACACTCAAACATTCACCTTCTATAATACATTGAGATACTTTATATTGTGGAAAGTTTTTAAAAGTAATTTCAATTTGATTCTCCATTTCTACTATTGAATCGATCTCAAGAATAGTAAATGGTATCGTCAGACCAGTTTTTAAGCATTTCGATAATGCTTCTTTTGCAGACCAAAGTTTTATTTCAACATCAATGACTCCTTGTGCTAAGCAAAGCATTTTTTCCTGATAAGTAATCTGCCCCTTAGTTTTAGCAGACATTTCCTCTTGATTCGATTCCACATCAATCCCAATAATTAAATCACTCGGAAAAAGAATTGAAGCAATATGACTTTGAGAATGAGCTATTGAGCATTCCCATCCTTGAAAAGATGGATGCTTTATAAATGGTTGTTCAAAAATCCCTTTCCCAATTTCAATTTGATGTGCTTTGATCGGAACAATACTAATTAAAAGCTGTTTTAAGACCTTTCTACCTGATAAAAACGTCTGTTTCCTTCTTTCTAAAAGAGTATTAAAAAAAGATACTTCCTTTGGATGTAACCAACGATTAGCTTCTTCTTTATCTATATCAAATAGTTTGTGAAAAGTAAATGGACAACAAAAAGTATCCGAATTGGTTGAGTTCGTAAAAGTTAAGTTTATCATATTAAAAAAGGGGACTGAAAGATCAGCCCCCTCTCACTCAAATTAATCTATCAATTCTTTTGATAATAAATTTTCTGCTACCTTATTCAAGATAAATTCCTTATTTCTTGATAAGAACCAGTGGTCTCCATGCAATACATGAAGCTCAAAAGCACTGTTTGTATGTTGTTCCCATGGTTTCATCTCCTCAGGCAACACAACTTCATCCTCTTCTGCTGCAAAAGCAGTAATTGGCCAAGTAAAGTTGTCTTTATCCTGATAGTCGTATCCCATGATTAACTCCATATCTTTTCTCATAACAGGAAGAATCTGACGAACGAATGCTTCGTCGTCGATGTATGACATTAATCCCATTAATTTGGTTTCTGAATTTGTTTCATCGGCAGTCTTATGAATGGTATCTCTTTCATTTCTCCAAGTCGGAGTAAGATGAGCTGAGATTGTTCCAGATACAAATGAGTGTTCTGGACAAAGCTGATGTTTTTCTCTCAATCTATGTTGTAATTCATAAGCTAGGATACCTCCAAAACTATGACCATAGAAAGCAAAAGGTTTATCTAGTAGAGGTAGAATTTGTTTTTCTAACTCATCAATAACATCAAAGAATTCAGTGAAGTAAGTTTCATCTTTTCTATTTTCTCTACCCGGCAATTGAACTGCATAAACATCAATATCATTATGTGCCTCATAAAGGAAATGATTAAACATTGATGCACCAGCTCCCACCGGATGGAAACAAAATAAACGAACACGAGCATCATCTTCTCTCTTACGGTGAACAAACCACTTATCACCAAGAGTTTCCAAATCTTCTGCGTCTTCAATACCAGAAATATCTGTTGTAATTTCAGGTACTTTTTCTTCTGTCGTTTCAGTTTCAAATCCTTTGATAAGATCTTCTGCTAATTCAACTAAAGAAGGTCCTTTTGCGATTTTCATCAATGGATAGTTCACTTCCAATTTCTGAGAGATCCAGTTTCTAATTTGGTTCTGCATTAATGAGTCAAGACCCATTTTTGAAATTGGTGTTGGAATATCCACTTTTTCAGGTGATGTACCTAGAATCTTAGCCAATGCATGTTGCAATTGCTCTTGTAAGAAAGTATGTTTTTCTTCACCATCTTTAGCAATTACCTGATCTTTTAAAGAACCTCCTGCTCCAGAACCATCTGCACTATCAGAATTCATTAATTCTGCAAAACGCATATCTGTAGCTAATTGAGGGAAGAAATCCTTGAAACGTTTAAAGTCCAAGTTGGCGACCATTCTTTGTGTACTTCTCTGCAAGATAATTTTTGAGAATGTCTCTCTAATCTGTTTCAGAGTTAACATAGTCCAACCTTGGGCTTCTAAGACATCAATAACTTGACCTCCGTCTTTTGACATACCCGCATAATCTCCCAATACACCTAGATTAACAGAGTTACCTGCCAAGCCTAATGTCTGACGATAAGTTGCTAATCTATCCAAGAAGTTATTTGCTGATGAATAGTTTGCCTGACCAGGAAGACCAAATACAGCAGAAATTGAAGAGAACGACAAGAAGAAATCTAAGTCGTGGCCCAATGACGCTTTATGTAAAGCCCATCCACCCATCGCTTTTGGAGAGTAAACTCTCATGAAACGATCTGAATCAAGATTCGGCATAGTACAATCATCTAATACTGCTGCTGAATGCACGATACCTTTAATTGGTAAGGCTACTTCTTCAAAAATTGTCTTGAGCGTTTCCTCGTTGGTGATATCCACTTTAGGTAATTGAATTTTCACACCCAATGACTCCATGTAAGCAATCACTTCTTTATCATAATCAGATTTAGCACCTGATCTAGATAATAGAATCAATTCACCTGCTCCATTTTCAGCAATCCATTTTGCTACCTCTAGACCGAATCCTGAAGCACCACCTGAAACAACGTAGGCCGCATTTTTATCAAATTTCAGATCATTTGCAGGTAAAACATCTACCGCTTCATCCGGCATAGAAACAATCACTTTACCGATATGTCCTACTTGAGATAAATATTTTAAAGCATCGCCAGCTTCAGAAACTGGGAATACCTTTAATGGATGACCTTCAACCTTTTCTTCTTTGAATAGATCTGTAACTTCTTGATATAATTTGGCTGCTAATTTTGGTTTTTGAGCCATCAAACGGTCTAAATCAACCACGTGGAAAGAGATATTTTCTCCGAAACGTTTTAATGGAAGTTTAGAATTATTGTAAATATCTGCTTTACCTACTTCAACGAAAGTACCAAACGGTGCCAAACACTTAAACGATTGCGTAATTGCTTTACCAGTTAAACTGTTTAAAACAACATCAACACCATAACCATTCGTGTCTGCCTTAATTTGATCTGCAAAATCTAATGATCTTGAGTTATAAATATTTTTGATTCCAATTGAACGTAGATATTCACGTTTTTCTTCAGAACCTGCAGTTGCATAAATCTCTGCTCCTACATGTTGTGCCAATTGAATGGCTGCTAAACCTAAACCACCTGTTGCTGCATGGATTAAGACTTTATCGCCTTCCTCTATATGAGCCAAATGGTTTAACCCATAATGAGCAGTTAAATAAACAACAGATAATGAAGCCGCTTTTTCCCAATCTAAATTCGACGGTTTTGCGACAACACAATGCGATGGAGCAGTTGTAACACCTGCTAAACTATAAGCTGCCCAAGCGATTACTTCGTCCCCAACTTTTACATGAGAAACTCCTTCTCCAACTTCTGTAACAATACCAGAACATTCTAAACCAAGAGTATCTTCTGCAACACCACCTGCAACAGCTTCTTGAGAAAGAATTCCCATGCCATTTACAACATCCTTAAAGTTTAGACCCGTTGCTTTTACAGCAATGCGAACCTCTTCTTTTTGGATTGTTTCAGGATAGAATTCTCTTAAAGCTAAACTGTTTAAAATACCATTTTCTCTTACTTCCGCACGGTAAGCAGAACCAAAAGCATTCATTTGTTTTGGTGCTCTTTCATCCGCTATATCACCATCAACAGCTACTAATCTTCTGGTATATACTTCGTTATTTCTAACTGCAAATTCTGATTCCTCTTCTTTTCCTTCTTGTTTGGTAGAAATGATATTTACCAACTTATCGAAATCCTCATCAGTAGTATCTTGACTAAGATCTATAATTCTTACAGGTAATAATGGGAATTCATTTTTAGCAACACGACCAATGCCATAAATAGGAGATTGAGCCAATTGAATTGCGTTCTCTTCTTGAAGTACTTTTTCAGAACCTGAAGTGATTAACCAAGTAGGTACTGTTAGATCTTTCCCTCCTATAGTTCTCACCAAGTTTAGAGTAGACATACTAAAGTCCTCTTGCAATTGAGTAAAGATCTCCAACGTATCCTTCTCTGAAGTCTGAACATCAAATGGCCATAAGTAGACTATATGCTGAAGATTTTGACCAACAGCATCAATCATATCTTCATAATGTGCCAATTCTCTAGGGTTGATAGTGAACTTCGTATTATTAGCATTAGAATAATTCAACCCTCTTGTTACCGTAATAACTTCACCACCATTATCTTCTAACTTTTTAGAGATCGATTGATGAATACCCTTATTATCGGCAAATACTAAATATTTACCTTTAGCGTTTTCATCATTCAGAATTTCCTCTTCAGGAAGTACCCACTGATATTCATAACAAGGTTTATAGATTTCATTCTTGCTTTCCCCTCTTGAACCTTCAATATACTTTCCTTTAAAACCTTGAATTTCTGCTACTAACGTACCATCCTCATTATATACTTGGAAGTCACCATTCAAGTAAGCATCAGTACATTCAGTTACCGTAACATGAGTATATACTTTCTTATTTGGTTGAGCAAAAACTTTAAAACGATCAATCCCTACAGGAAGGTAAATTCCTCTTTTTGCTTCTGCTTCATTTTTCTTAGCTGCAAAAATGGTATGCAAGCAAGCGTCCAATACAGCAGGATGTACATTATATCTTTCAACACCGTATTCTATAGAATCATGAAGTGTAACTTCTGATAAAACTTCATCTTTGGCAGTCCATAATCCAGTAATTGCTCTGAAAGTATCACCATAAAGAAGACCTGCACTTTTTAACTCGTTGTACATTGGTACAATCGGCATTCTTCTATTGATTCTTTCTTTAATTTGGTTGATATCAGAAGGAGAAGAGATAAATTGATCTCCTAAAGCATTGATCTTACCAAAAGAGTGTTTTGTCCATTCAGCATCTTCTTGATTTCTAGGTTTAGTAGAAATAGTATAATCGCCTTCAGTTGAACTAATTTCTAATCTTACATGTGGCATTTCACCATCATCAGGTAAGAATAAGGCGTTCTCGAACGTTACATTTTCTAGGAAACCAAATTTTTCACCAAAAGAGGCCTGACCAACAGCTGTCGCAATTTCTAAGTGTCCTGTACCAGGGAAAATAATTACATCATCCACTTGGTGATCAAGAATATATGGCTCTTCATTTTTATCCAATTGGATATCCCAAATAAAGTTTCCTTTATTTACATTAGAAGCAACATTACTATTCAACATTGGGTGTACTTTCGTACCTGTTCTTTTCGCTTTATGCTCTTCAGTTTCAAACCAGAAAGATTCCTTTTGCCATTGATATTTTGGTACAGCTACTTTCTTTGTTGCTCCAGAACATACTTTCTCCCAAGGTAAAGCATAATTCAATGAATACACTAACCCTAAGTTTTGCATAAAGATTTGCTTTTCAGCTTCTTTACGTCGAATTGATGTAATTAGATGACCTTCTACCCCAGCTTCTTTTAAAAGATCTACAGCTCCAGTAGCCAATACCGGGTGAGGAGCGATTTCAACAAAAGTATTGAAACCATCTTTGATCATTTCTCTAACGGCATCTGTAAAGTAAACTGATTCTCTTACATTTGAATACCAATATTCTGATACAAGGTGTGCACCCGATTCTTGTTTTCCTGAAACTGTAGAATAAAGAGCAATAGTTGCTTCTTGTGGTTGGATGTGTCTTAAATCCGAAATCAATTCATCTTTAAGAGGTTCCATATGATGTGAATGGAATGGAACATTTACTCTTAAGAATCGATGGAATATATCTCTTTTATCTAATCGCTCAGCAATTTTTTCTAGAGGAGCTTCATCACCAGAGAAAGTAAGCATTTTAGGACCATTGATAGCTGCAATAGAAACTACATCTTCCACACCAACAATCTCTTTTTGTGCTTCTTCAACAGTTAAAGCTGCTGCCAGCATTTTTCCTTTACCTGTTGCTTTATCCTGACCTCTCGAACGATTATAAATAACATCTACAGCTTGTTCTAAGGTTAATGCTCCAGAAGTATATGCAGCGGCTACCTCACCGATAGAGTGACCAACAACACCTTCAGGTTGCACACCTGCTGCTTTCCACATTTCCATTAGACCAATTTGAACAGCCATAATTGCTGGCTGAGCAATTCTTGTCTCAGAAATACGTGAATCTTCCTCAGATTTAACTAGTTCCTCTAATAAAGACCAACCTGCAATTTTCTGAAGAATGGTATCGATTTTTTCGATTACAGATTTAAATACAGGTTCTGTGGCTAATAATTGTCTACCCATTCCAAACCATTGAGGTCCTTGTCCTGAGAAGATAAAACCAACTTTAGGGTTGAAACCTGTATCTTCTGTAGAAACCATACCTACTCTGTTTTCATCATTTAGGTATGCTTCTAAAGCATCTAGTAATTCTTCTTTACTTGCTACTGCAATCGTTAAACGATATTTTAAATTTGATCTATATTGACCTAAATTATAGCATATATCTTGTAAACTTTCAGAAGATTCATTCAAGAAAGTGATATGGTTTTCTACCATTTTTTTCAATGCATTTTCTGATTGAGCAGAAATACAATACAATGAAATATCATCTTCCAATAAAGTCTCTTCTTTATTTTCTATTTGATTTTTTTCCTCATCATATCCTTCCAATACTGCGTGAGCGTTCGTACCACCAGCACCAAAAGAGTTAATACCTCCAATAATTTGATCAGAAGGCCAGTCCATTAACTGAGTGGGTACCTTAAGTTTCCACTCATTGAATTTGATACCTGGGTTAGGCGTCTCAAAGTGAAGGTTTTGAGGAATTTGTTTATTCTTAATTGACAAGGCCAATTTGATAATACCTGCAATACCTGCTGCGGCCTCCAAGTGTCCCATATTTGATTTCACAGAACCAATCACAAGTGGCTTTTCTTGATCTCTACCTTGTGAAAATACATTTCCAAATGCACTTGTTTCGATGGGATCTCCCACTTTAGTACCTGTACCATGAGCTTCTACAAAAGCTACTTCCGAAGGTGCTACACCTGCATTCTTATATGCTTGACGTAACATATCCGTCTGAGCTGTTGGATTTGGAACTGTAAATCCATCTTCAGTATAACCATCAGAGTTTACCGCTGTTCCTTTGATCGTAGCATAGATATCATCTCCATCTTTAATTGCCTTTGATAAGGGCTTTAATAAGATAACACCAACTCCTTCACTTCTTACATAGCCATTACCTCTAGCGTCAAAAGATTTACAATATCCATCAGGACATAAGAAGTTACCTTTGGACATCATTAATGATGACTCAGGACGAATCATTAAATTTACACCGCCAGCTAAAGCAAATTCAGATTCTTCATTCCAAATTGAATTACATGCTAAGTGTACGCCTACCAAAGAAGACGAACAAGCAGTATCTAAAGTAACAGATGGTCCTTTTAAGTCATATTGCCATGATAATCTATTCGCAATTGAAGTTAAAGACACACCCATTGGAACGTGTGGACTAACGTGATTTCTTTGAGCTTGAGAAGCTTGAATATCCCAATAGTCATTCATGAAAACTCCCATATAAACGGCAGTTTTCGATCCTTTAAAGTCCTCTAATTTCATACCCGCATCTTCTAATGCATTGTATGTTGTTTCTAAAAGTAGCCTTTGTTGAGGATCAATTCTTTCCGCTGTCTTAGGGAAAATCTTAAAGAATTCTGCATCAAATTTATCGATGTCTTTAATGAATCCTCCTTTCTTTTGTTTGATTTTTCCAGCTTTATCTGGATTTGGATCGTAGTATTCATCAATACTCCAACGATCTTCTGGAACATCTGTAATACCATTAAAGCCTGCTTTTAATGCTTTCCAAAAATCACTTGGGGAATTTACATCGCCAGGAAAACGACAACCTATACCCACAATGGCAATAGGTTCTTTCTGATTTGCTTGAAAGGACATGAGTAATTAATTAGAAGTTTTATAATTAGTTTATTGAAATTGATTATTAAAAAATTGTCTTAGTTTATCATTTCAATATTCAAATAACTCGATTCAGTTTAAAAAATGTCTGTCAGTTCATTTTGTTTTACAAATTAAAATTATGGTTTTTGAATTTCCATTCATTTAACATAAAATAAATTGTAATACCTATAAAATATTAAATTATTTCCCCATATAATACAATAATGAACGGTTATTCAATTTTATATTAATGTTAACAATCCAATAACACTTATATTAAATTGATTATTTTTAACTTTTTCTGAATTATTAATATTCTTCTATAATATCTTAGATTATTAAAAAAACTGATCAGAAATAAACAATTTACCATTAATTAATCTCTAATAATTAATAACTACCTAACAACAAACAACTAAACATCAAGCAAATAGAAATTGTAATATTTTCACAATAGATTATTTAAGCATTTTTTCAATATTCTCAGTATTGTTATAATTCACAAAATTTTAAGAAAACAAAAAAAGGCATCCCAAAGGATGCCTTTCTTCATATATAATAATAGATTTTTACATCTATCAATTAATCATTTGTCATATCAACAGGCTGACCTGTAGTTTCTAATACTGACCACCATAATGCACCATCAATATCAATTTTCTTTCTTGATGCTGTAGCTACAGGGATTGGAAGGTAAGTAAATTGGTTATGCCAACGACCAACCACGAAGTCAGTAATACCAGCCATTGCACCGTGAACTGCGTTTAATGCAAGATCATTACAGAATACAGAATCGGCAGGAATTGCTACTTCAGAACGGATGATATAAGAAGGGTCGATGTATTTTACAGTCGCTTCCATATCTTGTTCTTTCAAGTAGTTAGTGATCTCATCTTTCAAGAATACACCAATATCTTTATGCTTGATGTTACCTGATTTATCTTTCACTACTTCATTTTCATTATCCTCGAATAAATGCTGACCAGCACCCTCGGCTACTACTACGAGTGCATGATGTCTCTCTTCTACTCTTTTCTTCAAAGTATTCAAGAAACCTTTATCACCGTATAAGTCGAATTTAGATTCAGGAATCAATACAAAGTTTACATCTGGCATTGCCAATGCTGCATTTGCAGCAATAAAACCTGAGTCACGACCCATTAGTTTTACGATAGCTACACCATTGTAAGCACCAGTTGCTTCGTTATGTGCATCTCTTACTACTGCTGCTGCAGTTGAGAATGCTGTATCGAAACCGAAAGTTTTTGTCATGAAGTTTACATCGTTGTCGATCGTCTTAGGAATACCGGCAGTAACGATTTTAAGACCTCTTCTTTCAATTTCTTCGTGAATAACATGGTTACCTGAAAGTGTACCATCACCACCAATAGTAAATAAGATGTTGATGTTTTCTCTTTCTAAAGTATCCACCATCGCTGAGATATCTTGGCGACCTCTTGATGAACCTAAGATAGTACCACCAAATAAGTGAATGTCTTTTACAACGTTAGGAGTTAATTTTACCATTTCATGTCCGTAATCCGAAATGAAACCTTGGTAACCATATTGTACACCCCAAATATTTTTGACATTATATCTATAATATAAACCGTTGACTAAACCACGGATTACATTATTAATTCCTGGGCAAAGACCACCACAAGTTACAATTGCAGCTTTTGTCTTCGACGGATCAAAATATATTTTTTTTCTAGGTCCTGCTTTTAGGAAGGAGATAGGATCAGCATCGCTATTTCTTGCTTCTTCAAAAGCAGATAATGATGCATCATATATAATTCTTCTTGAATCCTCAATAAACTCTTTATGCGGAGCATCTTCTTTTTTGTACTCTTTATAAAGTGGTGAAGTAAGTGTAGCTTTTCCAAGCCTAGTAACCTCAAAGTCTTGTCTTGTCAAGTCGTTCATGAGATAATTTATTTTCTGATATCAATTTCTAAAACACGAATTACACTAATAAATTCCAAAAAAAGGATGACTAAAGTAACCCAATTTTATATACTTTATCCATTTTATGCAACCTTTATGATTTCTGTTGGTCTTTTGTCTGAATGGTTACTTTGAAACACACTATTCAATTAACTGAAGTAAAATAAATGTCGGGTATTAGTTATAACTCGATCACAAATCTACAATAATAAAATGAAATTAAAATTTATTCTATCATCGATCGTTACTTTTTTATTAGTAATCAATGCACTAAGCGCACAAACAGTCAGAGATTTAAAATCATTTGAATCTATTGGTATCTCTGGAGCTATTGATGTCACACTTATCGCAGGAAACAAAGACAAAGCAGAAATTGAGGTGTTTAGAAACACGAAAGTGGAAGATGTCATCACTGAGGTTTCTAATGGTAAATTGATTATTAAACCAAGAAAGGGTGTGAGAAATGTTAATGCAAAAGTAACATTAACTTATTCTTCCAACTTAAACAAAATCTCATTTTCTGGCTCAAGTGATGTTGTAGGTAAGAATCCAATCAAAGGAGATCAGTTGGTATTTTCAGGAAGTGGCTCAGGTAGCTTTAAAGGTGAAGTAAACTGTACTTCTTTAACTACCTCTTTAAGTGGATCAGGAAATATTGATGTAAATGGTAAGGCAGACAATTTCACTGTTAAAGTAAGCGGTTCTGCTGATGTGAATGCATTTGATCTTGTTTCTAAAACAGTTCAAATCTCAGTAAGCGGTTCTGGGGATGTAGACTGTTACGCTAATGAAGAAATTAACGCCACGGTTTCAGGATCGGGCGATATCAGATATAAAGGAACACCGACAAAAACTAAAATTAAAGTATCGGGTTCTGGAGATATTGAAAATGTTCAGTAAGAACACTTTTAATTTAACACGAAAGAGGTGGTCATTATTATGACTCACCTCTTTTTTATTTTCCTAAATTTAGAATAAAATCATTCAGCGATACATCAGAAGATAAATCCAAACGCTTTCTTAATCGCTTTCTAGCTACCTTCACACTATTTATTGATATACCCATTATAGAGGCAATATCTTTCGTACTCATGTTCAAGCGTATTAAATAGCATAACCTCAAATTACCATCGGTTAATCCTTTATTTAACTCTTGTAGT
The DNA here is from genome assembly GCF_018736045.1 of Flammeovirga yaeyamensis. NCBI lineage: Bacteria > Pseudomonadati > Bacteroidota > Cytophagia > Cytophagales > Flammeovirgaceae > Flammeovirga > Flammeovirga yaeyamensis. The sequence goes on from NZ_CP076132.1 coordinate 4,083,084, forward strand.
TCTTTTATAAAAGGTTGGTTCACCTCTGCAAATAATTGATTTAACACTTCCCACTCCTTCTCTAAATTTTCGGCATTTTTTATATCTCTTCGGATACTCTTTATTTTATTGATGGTAAATTCTTCTGGGTTTTGTTGCAGATGCAATAATTTCTCGTCGAGTTGTTCGATCAAAGAATTTAAATGAAGCAACCTTAAAGCATGAGTGGTTAACTCTTTTTCTCTCTTATCGAGTGTTTCTTTTATCAAATCTGCTTTTTGATTTTCAATATCAGACAGTAGTTGTTCCTCTGAAATCAAAACATTTAATCGTTCATTGATAATACCTTCCATCTTCATCTTATTTCGATCCATCTTCTTAATCGTCCATCGATAGACGAAAACACCCATAATCAGTAACAATAAAGTGCAAAACAACTTAAACTCTAGCCTTTCATAAAAGTAGGGCAATAGTTGAAGTTTAAAAGATTGTATTGCCCCCCATTCTTGATGAGGGTATCTTGCTCGAACTTGAAAAGTATACTCTCCGGGAGAAAAGTTAGAATACAATATAGATGAGTTGCTTTTTGTGGTTTGCCAATGATTATCAAATCCCAATAACCTTGTTTGATACTCTAGTTTATGATTTTGTCTAAAATCAACCGCCACATACTCAAAAGAGAAATTCCTCTCCTCAGGAGATAGGATTAGATGATTTTTATAGATTACTTTTTTAGTATTGAAAGGCACTTTTGATGAATGAACAATAATATTTTTAATAATAGGTCTCAAAGGTTTTACACTTGTATTCAACACCTTATTAGGATTAAAAATATTCACTCCATTCGTACCTCCAAAAGCTAAATACTTTCCACTTAATTTTGCTGATGCTCCAACATTAAATTGAGGTCCTTGCAACCCATCTGCAGCATTATAATTTAGAATAGTATTGGTTTTAGTATTATAAACAGTAATGCCTTTGTTGGTCGACAGCCATAGGTTATTCCCTTCGCTACTTTCAATACTATAAATAAACAGACTTGGTAAGGCAGTGTTAATTTCTTCAACTTCAAATAAATCTTCTTGTCTGTTTAGTCGCCACAATCCTTTTCCGAAAGTGCCTACCCAAAAATTCAATTTATCGTCCTCATAAATAGATAATATTGCATTATTGATATTCATATTATCCTCCTCTTTATTATTAAAATAAAGTCTTTTGAAATCGTCTGATTCCTTTCTATAACGATTCAATCCATGAAATGTCCCTATCCATATATCCCCTTTGATATCTTTAAATACTTTCCTGCAATCATTATTTGATAATGAATTTGGATTATCTACTTGATAATTATATCGGTTTAATTCTTTCGTATTGAGATTATATTTTAATATACCATTTGATGTGGCCATCCATAAATAAGTGGTATTATCGACCAAAATATCCCAAACCACTTCTTTTTCTATAGTATTACCTTGGTCATCAAACAGCTTTAATTTTTGGAAATTCTTTTTATCCCGACTAAAATACAAACCATCTTTATAGGTGCCTGCCCATAAAATACCATTCACTTCCTTTAGCGAAAGAATACTTTTAGAAGGCAAGAAGACCTTAGTGCTCATCATTTGTAAATCCACATGATGAAGTCCCCCTCCATCGGTACCTATCCATATTTTCTCATCATCGTTTAAGATACTGGTCACACTCCCATTTTTCAGTCCCAATTCATTTCCTTCACCTTCTGCTATGGTGTAAAATGGATCATTTAAATTGCATTGCAATAATCCATTACCAAAGCTTCCCAGCCAGACAATATTGTCATTCCCAACATAAATAGTATTGATAGTTTTAGAGGATATCTTTTTATTCAATATTTTTTGATGTTGCAATTCCTCTCCCTGTGTCAAGATCATCGCTCCATTACTTTCCGAACCTACCCAAATATTTCCTTTCTGATCTTTCGTAATTGTCTTAATAGAGTGACCAATATCTGCCAATCGTACTAACTGATGATCCTCATATCGATAAATTTCTCCTTGAGCTGTTCCTAAATAGAGTGAATGATCAAAAGCTTCTAACACTTTAATCTGTTTTCCATTTAAATCATCAAATTGATATTGTTGGATGGATTGATTCAATATTAAGTCATATAAACTCACCCCACTTTCCGTTGCCACAAAAAGTAGGTTGTCCATTTTTTCAATCGAATTAATTTGAGAAGTTTCCTTGGAAATTAATCGATATCCATTTTTACTTTCCCGAAAGACTCCTTGATTAGAGACGCCAACAATCTTATTCAAATCATCATCCCAAAGAATTTTGCAAACATCTTCTATAGTATTAAGGTTCGAAGTAATATGTTCCCGATAGAAATTATCTCTTTCGTAATCATAAAACTCCAAGGAGCCATTGGTGCCAATCCAAACTTTATTCATAAGTGGATCCAACTCCAAAGTTCGAATAGAGTTAAAAGTCAACTTTTTTTCAGAGTTGTCTTGAAACGACGTGATGCTATTGCCGTCGTACATATTTAATCCGTCTTCTGTGCCTACCCAAAGGATGTCGTATTTATCTTGAACTAAAGCCGTAACGTTGTTGTGAGATAATCCTTGCTTAGCTTTTAGTGCAGTTAGTTTGGTTGGTACAGTAGAATTATTTGTTGCATCGTATCCGAACGAGGTAGAACAGATTGTAATAAAATAATACAACGCTACCCTATTCATTAGACTGAAGGTATTCATTAAAGTTAGTTGTGTTGAGAAATCGCTTTTAACTGTGTTGTTACCCTAATATAAGTTTTTATTTCTAGAATACAATTATCGATTTCTTTATCAATGACTTATTTGAAACTTAAATAGCTGGTAAAATCTTTAATTAAAGTAGTAATAAGATAGAGACAGAACAAATGCCCTGCCTCTATCTAACTTTAATGAACTAAATTATTTTCGTCAATCGTTATTCTATCTTTTGATAATTCGCTTAATAAATTGCTGATTACCCACTTGTCCTTTCACTATATAAACTCCCGAAGGTAACTTCGATCCGTCCAACTTCAATTGATTGTTTCCTTCATCAATGACTTGTTGCATCTCTGAAATTAAACCTCCTTGAAGATTGAATAATTGTAGACTTAACTGACCTGATTCTTCTGTACTGAAACGAAGGGTAGTTAAATCATTAAATGGATTTGGATAAGTAGACACCTCAAGTAATTTTTCCTCTAAAGATTGATCAGCAATCAACTGTCTAGTTCCACTAGGAGCTAACACATCGTTCATCGCAACCAAAAGACTCTTTGATGCATCTTGAGTATCAAAAGTGAGCTCCCAGATAATTGTTCCTTGTAAACCATTATCTATTGAGTAAGCTACTTTAGCCGCTGCCCCTTTAGGTGTTTCGAAATAGATTTCTCTTCCGTCTAATCCAACATATCCGTTCAATCCGTTGGCATCGTTTGGATCATAAGAAGTATCCGCGTTTGGATATAAATCTAAGATTTCATCATAACCTATGAAGTAGAATCCATTCGCTCCCTGTCCTGTTTCTGCTTTGGTTCTTGACAAATCATATCCGTAGAAAGGTACACCAATCGCTAGCTTATTCTTATCTACACCATGACCAGATCCCTGCCAAGTAGACCATGTACCTGACCAATAACGAAGAGATGTTTCTACTGAATAGATCGGGTTAGCATCAGATGCTTTGGTATATTTACTGTTGTCTACATCGTAAAGAGAAGAGTGAGGTCCGATAGGTGAATCGTTCCATGATCCTGTGAAATCATAGGTCATCAACCCTAACCAATCCAAGTAAGCTACTAGATCTGCATCGTAGTTATTGCCATACCAAGGAGTCGCAAAAACAGCACTTGATAACATCATAGATGGACGTTTCGCTCTGATCATTTTCGCTAGTAAAGTAAGACCGTATGATGCAGGATGTGCACCTTGCTCTACTTCACCACCCCACTGATCAGTACCTCTAGTACGACCACCTTGCTCCGCTGTTCCTGAAATTGCGGGGTCAGCCCACCAGCATTCTAAATCCAAATCAATACCGTCTAAGTTGTACTTATCTACAAAGGCAATCAATTTATCTGCAGTAGCATCGATGACAGCTGGATTGTCTCTATACTGTTCCATTACATGCAAGAAACCGAAATCTTCCGCTCCACCTAAAGCGATGGATACTGTGGCACCTTGGCTGTGTGCTTTTGGTACGATGATCGGCAATAAAGAATCCAATACATGCAATGACTCATCGCTAAACTCTCCATTGGTGAAAGACGGAGAATTATATCCTGCTGGGTTATTTTGGTAGAAGGTTAAGAAAGCAACATTTACATGAGTTACTTTAGTGTAATCCAAATCGCCAGGACTTCCTTTCCAAGTAGGAACATAACCAATAATTCTTTGAGATCCCGATGGAGCTGGAGCAAATGGACCTGTCAGATTAATGGTACCGTCTGGGTTCACATCACTTACTGATGATTGAGTAAACTGTACCACTTTAGTAGCTGTGGTTACGTTTCCTTGTGCATCCGTTGCTGTGGCAGTAATTGTGTAGCTTCCGAAAGATGTTGGAGTAAATGTTGTTTTATTTCCATTTACAGAAGTTCCATCTACATTTAAAACTACATCAGAAACTACCCCATTTTCGTCTTGGGCATCGACTTCAATATCAATTGTTGTGAGTGAAGTATACGTATCTCCTGCTGGATGTAAGAAGGCAACCGTAGGGACAACATCACCTAAACCGCCATTACCACAAACTTCACCTGTATCTTCCCAAGGATCACCATTACCTGGCTCATCACCCTGAGTCCACCATTTCGCTCTATAGATTTTTCCATTATGCACCACCTGATTACCTCCAGTATAAACTGCCGTTGATTCCCAAACTGGATGAGGACAATCTACTACATCAGGTACCTCTGCTACAATAAGTGTTGCAGATTGTGAAGCTGTTAAACCATCATTATCGGTTACTGTTACCTCTACAACATAAGAACCGTAAGCGGTTACCTCATAAGTTCCTTCTGCTACTTCAGTACCGTTTACAGTATATACTGTTGAAGCAATTGTTCCATCCTCATCATTTGATGTTGATGATAAAGTGAAAGAATAAGGAAGCATTGTTTGCACTGTCTCTGTGCCTGGAGAGGTTAAGGTAACCGTTGGTGCAATTGGCTGTACTTCAGATAAAGTGATATTGACAGTAGTTGAACTCGTCAAACCTGTATCATCTGTAGCCGTTGCAACGATTTCATAATCGCCATAAGTTTCTGCACTATATGTTGCTTCTGAAACTACAGTACCGTTTACAGTAACTGCCACAGAAGCGACTGTTCCGTCTTCGTCTGCACTATTTGTAGATAGGTCAAAGACATATGGTAATGTATTTTGCATGATCGTTCCTGATGCCAAAGTAGCGAACGATACTGTTGGAGCAATTGGACCAACTTCACACGGTCCTAATGATTTCCACCAATGTTCTGCGGTTCCCGGAACTACATTATACAAGTTGTTTACTTGCGCCTCGTAAAGCACACCTTCATGACTTACGACATCACCTGAGTTGTAAATTGCAGGATAAGCAGCATATTCTGGAGCATCACAATTTCCAGTTCCTCCTCCTGTATCAACATCTTCTTCTATGGTAATCGTAGATGAAGCAGTTGCTGTTTCACCATCATTATCAGTTACTGTCACATTAATAGTAAACTGACCAAATGCTGATGGAGTCCATGAAGCCGGTGACGCTGTAAAAGATTGTCCATCTACAGCAATAGCAATAGATTCAATCGTTCCATCTGTATCTTGAGCATCAACAATAATTTCTATAGCTTCCAAAGTAGCTACTGTTAAAGTAGATGCATCCACCGGAGATGTAATAGTAACCGTTGGTGCTTGATTAGAAACGTTTGTGTCGTTAATTACGATCGATGCAGTTTTAGTAGTCGCCTTTCCAAGATCGTCTGTTGCTTTTACAACAATGGCTTGCTCTCCGAATGAGGAAGGAGTGAAAGTTACTTCATAGGTGTCGGCATTAACTGTTGGAGTAACCGCACTCCCATTAACAGTTACTTCTACTGAAGCTACAGCAACGTCGTCTGTTGCGGTGAATGTGAATGTAACATCCTCTAAAGTTGGAGTATCAATAGTTGCCGGAGCAGTAATTGTTACTACAGGTGCAGGGTTGATTGGACCTGATCCTTCTGCAAAAACTTTATTTACAACATGAGCCAATTCAGGTACTGTTGTCGGACATAATGGATAAGTACCCACTTTTCCATTTTCTGTACCTACATTCCAATCAGTAAATACCTGCCAGATAATTACACCTCCGATATCATTATCATTTATATATTCCGATTTTAGAGTAATTGATTGTTCGTCATCATAAGAAGTGAAATAATTATTTCCTCCTGCTGATTTCGTTAAGTAAGGAACTTTCGCATTATCGTCCCAATGCTTTGTCCAACCTCCAGAAGCAATTGCCTCTTTGATTTGGAAATAGTAAGGAGAACCTTCCGTTGCTCCCCAGTTATTTAAATCTGCAGCAGAAGATACTGGACCGTCCACAGAGAAAGTCACGTCTTTTTTGATGGTTGGAGCGTTAACACCTGCAGGTCCATCTGTTACCACACCACGACCATAAAAGGCCATACCCATACATATTTTCTGAGAATTGATTCCTAAAGAATCACTCATGTAAGAGAACGTTGTATGCCATGAGAAATCTCCCCACTCTTCTCCTGGGTAAGGATATAAAGGCGAGTTATGGCCTGCAATACTTGACCATCCACCATGAAAATCATACGACATCATGTTGTAATAATCCATGACCTTGTCTAACTCTGTCCATTCTAAGTTTTTCAATTTAGTTGGAGCTGCAGAGAAAGCTGCTGTAATCAAACGGTCTGGTCCGATGGCTGCTCTAATGTCTTGCATCAAAAGAGTGAAATTATGGTAATCGTCTTCCGTTCCCGTAAAATTCATCCCTGCAAATGGACCTGGGTATTCCCAATCGATATCAATTCCATCAAATCCATATTCTTCCACAAGAGTAACACAGTCTTGGATGAATCTTGCTTTCTTTACGGGATCTGCTGCCATTTCAGGAAAATGCTTACACATCGACCATCCACCGATAGATGCCATTACTTTCACACCATATTGATGTGCAATTTTAATCATACCCGGAGATGGATATTCTGTTAAAGGCCATTCGCCTTGCTCACCTGTTGCTGTTCTAATCCAGCCGTTGTAAGCTCCACTTGGTTTTGGTTCATAACCTAGTTCATAAAGAACGTCGTCCCATCCCCAAAATTCTTGAGGAAAACCTAAAACCATTGCTTGATCATGAGAAGAGTACTTGTCGGGATGAAGCATTTCTCCCGGTTGTTGGATAGTACCCTCTTGATAGATCTGTTTGTTTCTCAAATCTCCACTATGAAGAGAACCATCGACTGCCACTCCAAAAAAGGAGAAGTTTAAGATAGTGTACTGAGAATAGTCGATGTTGTAGTGGTTGAGAGAACCTTTTGGAATGTTGAAATCCTGACCTTTCCAAGCGTCCCAGTTAGGGACATAACCGATGACTTGTTTTCCGTGGTCTTTTGTCGCATAAGGAGCGCCCGAGTCAATCTGACCCATAGCTCCGCTAAATGGCATCATCGTCATGAGCCATGCAGAAAGTCCAATGAGGAACTTCTTGTAGATGTTGTTCATCTTTTTGATAGTTAGATTGTAAATAAAAGAATAGTAGCTGATTATAAGTTTGGATATTACTGAAGTTAAACTTGTTGCTACCTGATGACAAACCTATTTAGAATCTTCATCAAAATAAAAAGTGTACAACATACAATTAGAGATACAACATCAAATTGAGTAGATACAAAAAAGGGTACAAAAAGTATGTACCTTGGGGGTACACACCTTCCATACCACTATATTTTTCGGACATTTTGAGGATACAACCTCAAATGATTTTTTAATTTTTAGAGTTATTGATCACAAACTTTCTTCCTGCCCATGTTGTTCCCATCATGCCTACAAGTACCACAGAAATAGAACTTAAAGGCATCAATATCGCAGCAATTAATGGAGATAAATTTCCTTGAACTGCAAAACTTAACCCAATAATGTTATAAAAGAATGAGATGACGAATCCAACATACACCATTCGAACTGCAGCTTTAGAGAAACGAAGGTATTTGTTTAGGTCTTTCACTCTATTGGCAGCTAAAATACCATCACAAGCAGGGGAGAATTGATGAGCATCTTCCGCTACAGCAATACCCACATCAGATTGTTTCAAAGCACCTGCATCATTTAGACCATCACCAATCATCAATACTGTTTTTTTATTGGATTGATGGGATTGAATATCATCCATCTTATCTTTTGGCGATTGATCAAATTTCATTTCGGTATTTTCGGGAAAGATCTTTTGCAACCTTTCTCTCTCCGATGAGTTATCACCTGACAACAATGAAATACCATAGCCCTTCCCTACTAAATAATGTAATAGTTTATCAATGCCTTTTCTTAATGATTGTGCTAAGGTAAATCGACCAATCACTTCATCATTTATTTGAACATAGGAAACTGTTTGGAATGTTTTCTTACCAAACCCCTCAGCAGAAACAAAAGCTGCTTTACCCATTTTCATAGGTACACCCTCTACGATTCCCTCAATTCCGTTTCCTTCGACCTCTTTAAAATCAGTTACTGATAATTTTTGATCGAATGATTTCATATCGTCTGCAATTCTGCTTGACACCGGGTGAGTCGACTGAGAAGTCAGGGCATAAACCATAGCTTTTTGATGACCGGAAAGTGCATCCCCTTCAAAATTAATTCCTTGCTCTTTAGCCGAAGTAATCGTGCCTGTTTTATCAAATACTAAGTGATTAACACTGGCCATTTTTTCTACTGCACGAACATCTCTCACATAAAGACCGAAACGAGCCATTATTCTCATCGCATTACCTAATGCAAAAGGAGCATTTAAGGCCAATGCACATGGACAAGCAATAATCAACACCGCTGTAAAGGTATTCACCGCATGAGTGGGTCCATCCACATTCCACCAATACACACCAGCAATAGATGCGACTAATAGAATAACTAAAGTGAACCACTTACTAATTACATTGGTCTTGGATTGTAAGAAATCCGCTGTATTTTCTTCCGTAAACGTTTGTTCGTTCCAAAGTCTCGTTAAATACGACTGTGATACTTCTTTAGTTACTTCTACTTGAATGACACCTGCAGTCTGCTTCCCTCCTGCATATAATAAATCACCCGATTTCTTTCCCACAGGTTTAGATTCACCCGTCACGAAACTGTAATCTATTTGTGCATCTCCTCTTTTTAAGATGGCATCAGCGGGTATTAATTCGCCGTTTCTGATTTCCAACGTATCGTTGATCTCCAGCTTACTTAATGGAATATTTTCTTTCTCTCCTTTAACAATTCTAGTGACTGCTATAGGAAAATATGATTTATAATCACGTTCAAAGGAGATATTATCAAATGTCTTTTGTTGGAACCACTTACCAATTAAAAGTAGGAAGATCAAGGCGCCTAAAGAATCTAAGTAACCTGCTCCTGTTTCCATCAAAATTTCAAAAGCACTTCTTAAGAATAAGGCAAAAATACCTAGTGAGATAGGGACATCAATATTTACCCCTTTGTGTTTGATAGCTTGCCAAGCGGATGTCAGATAATCCTTGGCCCCATAGAAAAATACAGGCAAACTTAGAATCAGATTAAGGTAACCGAATAGATCAATAAAATCCTTATCCTCTACGGTAATTCCTAAATACTCTGGGAAACTAAGCATCATGATATTACCAAAGCAAAAACCAACTACACCTAACTTAATGTAAAATGATTTCTCCTGACTCCTTCTTTGTTTCTCTTTTTTGTTCTTTTCAAGGTCATCTAGGTTGATTAATGGTTCATAACCTAAATTAATCAACATCTCTACTAAAGATCTTAAGGTGATTTTATCTTCTTCAAAAGTGATATAGATTTCACGCTTCAAGAAATTGACCTTAGATTCTAATACGCCTCCGTGTAATTCAGGCAGTTTTTCCAAGAGCCAAATACATGATGAACAGTGTATTTGAGGAAGATAGAAAGACAGTTTTGCGATGTTTCCATCTGTAAAATCAATCAGTTTACTGCGGATAACATCATCGTCTAGGTAAGCTAATTTTTCTTTTTGAGAGCGTCCTTTTTGTTGTACTCCAGGTTGATTATTTAATCGATAATAATCGGATAGATTGTTCTCTTGTAATAAGTCATATACCATATGACAACCATTACAACAAAACTTCTTTCCTTCATCATTTGTTATGATTTCATCGACACAGTCTTCCCCGCAGTGGTAACAAGTTTCTTTATGATTATTTGAGTGCATTCAGTTCATATTCAAGTATGAATGGCAATTTACACCCTGAAATCATAAATAGTTATTGATAAATGTCAATGAAATAGAATAATTCACATTTTTTACATTACTTTTGGTCAACCAATTTTTATATGGACAAATAATTACATGAAACTACATTTAGGCAAAGGTTCTCAACAAATGCTTTTATCTGCTTTCGTCATAACGAGTATGCAGGTAATTGTGAAAGTTATTAATCACATTCCTCCTCAAGAAATCGTATTTTTTAGAGCACTGATTGCATTCGTTATCAGTTACGTAACGCTAAAAAGACAAAACGTAAATGTATGGGGTAACAACAAAGGATGGTTACTAACTCGTGGTTTTGTAGGTACTTTAGGTATGGTATTACTTTTTGCAAGTTATCAAAACCTTCCATTAGCCACAGCAGTGGTCTTACAAAATCTAGCTCCTCTTTTTACTGCAGTATTAGCAGTGCTCTTCTTAAACAAAACGTTAAAACCTATTCAATACCTATTCTTCATTTTATCTATTGTAGGTGTTGTGGTCATTAAAGGTTTCGACCCAGATGTTGATATGTTCTACCTTGTTGTTTCTGTACTAGGTGCACTTGCAGCTGCAGGAGCTTATACAGCGATAGGTAAATTAAAAGGCAAAGAACATCCGGTGGTCATCATATTTTACTTCCCATTCATCGCCGTTCCTTTAACGGGAGTTTGGTGCTATTTTACTGAATGGACCACTCCTGCGGGTTGGGATTGGGTGGCCTTATTAGCGATTGGTATCTTATCACAAATTAGTCAGATCCTTTTAACTAAAGCATATCAATCTGATGATGATACAGCAACAGTTGCTAGTATGAACTACAGTAGTGTAATTTATGGTGTTGCCTATGGTATCTTATTATTTGGCGAATTCTTCTCATGGCAAGTACTTATGGGAATGCTATTAGTGGTTGCTGGTTCTATTTTGAATTTGATTTATACGAATAGAAAGGCGGTTACGGAGACGAAAGCGTAGATTATTAGGTAGCAGGTAGCAGGTAGCAGGTAGCAGGTAGCAAAATTGACACTCGTTTTTAATTAGGAATTAGGAGATAGGAATTAGGAGTTTCTAATCTAACGCTCGGTTTTAAGTAATAACTAATAGGGAATAAGTAGAGTTTTTTTTAAAGTGGAGTATCAAAGGCCCATTGATTTATTGCTGGAGATGATTATAAAGTAAGAGGTAAAAGGTAAGGTGATAAAATAAATGCTTTAATATACACCTCTACAATTATTACGAGGTGGTGCAACCCCTCGTAAATAAGATAAAGTATCTAAAACATTGATATTCATTTCGAATAAGGAATATCATTCACCTCTCTTACACAAGGAGGGGTGCAACCCCTCTGAATATGCCAGAGACGAAACATAATATAACCTCTCCTCTACAAGGGTATATAAAACACAAAAAAGGTCGAAGACTTAAATCTTCGACCTTTTTTAATTTATAAAACTATAGTGTTTTATTCTTCTTCTTTTGATGAATTCAATTTCACTCCTCTTCTCAAATAAGCTGGAACATCTCTAAGATCTTTCAGTTCTTCACTTGAGATATCTTTCATCGAGTCAATTTTCTTATAACTAGATAATCGACCTTCAAATGGAGTTTCTAATGCTTCTTCGTTTTCTGATTTTTTAATTTCAGGAGTAGGAGCATCGTAATCATCCTCTAAAGAATAAACTGTTTTTGTTCTTTCTTCTTGAACTTCACTTGTTTGGGGAGCCGCCGAAATTTCTTCCTCAGCTTTCACTTCAGGAGAATCTTCAACAACTTGAGGTGCTTCAACCTCTACTTTTACTGGTTCAGGCTTAGTTACATTAGGTGTATTTATTTTTCTACCTAAGCCAGACTCCCCTTTGTTAAAAAAATCACCCTTAGGTAACTCGTTATCAGTTTCGAAACCTGTCGCAATAACAGTAACGCTGATAGCATCACCTAAAGACTCATCTTTTGCAACACCGAAGATTACTTCAGCTTCTTCACCTGCTCTGTCTTGGATGTAAGTTGTTACTTGCTCCAATTCAGCCATGTCAAGATCGTCATAATCGCTTACTACTAATGATAATAAGATGTATTTAGCATTAGTAATATCAGTGTTATTCAATAATGGAGAGGCGATTGCTTGTTCAGTTGCTCTAATTGCACGGTCTTCGCCCGATTCAATTGATGAGCCCATAACAGCTGTACCTGCTTCTCTCATTACAGTATTAACGTCTTCGAAATCGACGTTGATATATGCATCAACAGTAATGATTTCTGCAATTGATTTTGCAGCTCTTGCTAAAACATTATCTGCTTGAGAGAATGCTTCACGCATAGATGAACGACCGTAAACTTCTTTCAGTTTCTCGTTCAAAATAACCAATACTGTATCACAGTGTTCTTTTAATTCTTCGATACCTGTTAAGGCACGTCTTTCTTTAGGTTTTCCTTCAAACCTGAAAGGCATTGTAACAATACCAACAGTTAGAATACCTAAACTACGAGCAATCTCAGCAATTACCGGAGCAGCACCAGTACCTGTACCACCACCCATACCGGCTGTGATAAATACCATTTTAGTACCATTCGATAAAAATTGCTTGATTTCATCCTTAGTTTCTAATGCAGACTCTCTTCCGATTTCAGGTTTTGCACCTGCACCGAGGCCGTCAGTTAACTCAAGGCCTAATTGTACTTTATTAGGAACAGGACTAGATTCTAAAGCCTGCTTATCAGTATTAGCGATAAAGAAATCCACATCGTGAATTCCAAGTTCGTACATGTGTCGGACAGCATTACCGCCTCCTCCACCAACACCAACCACTTTGATAATTTTGTTAGCAGCAGGGTTGCTAGACATATCAAACTCGTAGCTCGTTTCAGTCATAGACTCAAAAAATTTATTCTTAAAGACCTTACAAAAGGTCGTAAATTCTATTACAAATAATTACTGCTAAATTAATAGCAATAATCGAAAGATTATACTATTCTTAGAACAATCTCTAAAAAATTACAATTCCTTGATATGAAATTACATAATTTTAGTACTTAGTCCTAAGAGTATTGAAAAAATCCAATTTAATCTTTATAATCTTCATCATCATCGTAGTCATCGATCAACAAATCTTTCGCTTTTTGTAAAAAGTCAGAAAAAATGTTCTTTCCACGAGGGCTTGTTGGTTCGACTACTTTTGATTTATCTTGAGAGATTCTCTTCTTTTCTTCTTGTTGAATTGGCTGTTGATAAATGCTTCTTGGACGGTTTTTATCTCTTTCATCAATAGATTTAAAACCAGCCAAAGCCAATCCTAATGCTGTAGCAAACTTTGGATCTTTTACTCTATCAGAACCATGAGATTTACCAAGGAATTCGATAGGATATCCAATACGAGTATCCAATCCAATTTTATATTCAAATAGATGTTGAAGATTTCTTAGTTTGGCTCCTCCACCAGTTAATACTAAACCTCCAGCTAATTTGTCCATATAACCAGAATCTTTCAATTCGGCAGAAATAAGATCAATAATTTCTTCCATTCTCGCTTCGATGATGTAAGCAAGATTTTTAATTGATACCTCTTTTGGTGTCCTATTATTGATTCCAGGAATTTCTACTACATCAGAATCTTTTGTATTGGCAGCCATAGACTGTCCAAATTTCACTTTTAATAATTCTGCTTGGTTTTGCATTACTGCACAACCTTGTTTGATATCAGAAGTGATGATATCTCCTCCAAATGGAATTACCGCTGTGTGTCTGATAATACCATCATAGAATATTGCAATATCAGTTGTTCCTCCTCCAATATCGATAATTGCAACACCTGCTTCTTTTTCCTCCTCAGAAAGTACGGCCATACTTGATGCTAGAGGTTCCAACATCATTTGATCGTTTTCTAAGTTACTTCTCTCAATACATTTTGTAATATTTCGAATAGAATTGCTGTTTGCAGTAACAATATGGAAATCTGCTTCCAATTTTACTCCAGCCATTCCTACAGGATCTTTTATCTTTTCCTCGCTATCTACAGTATAATGTAAAGGAAGAACATGAATAATTTCTGTACCAGGTTCTGTAATCACACGGTACATATCATTCGTTAATCTTTCCACATCTGTTACAGATATTTCATCTTCCTGATGAGGAAGAGTAATACTACCATGTTGTCTAAAACTTTTGATATGCTTACCTGCCACACCGACATTCACAACATTTATTTCAATATTGGAATCATTCTCTGCATCTGTAATTGCCTGATCTATCGCTTCAGTAGTTTTAGCAATATTACTAACCGTTCCATCACGAACTCCTTCAGAAGCTGCATGACCAAGGCCTAATATCTCCAACTGATTATGTTCGTTCATTCTACCAACTACGGCACACACCTTAGTCGTTCCTATATCTAGCCCTACTATAATCTTTTCTTCCATATTCAAAGTGTATTTTGACAAGTAACGTTGCGGGTTTAATCTATATTTTGGAGGAGTTACTCATTAAAAAATTCGTTTTAAGGAACAAAATTTCTAAATATGTTCCTAAAAAAGCAAATATTTCAAATTGTAAATTAATCAATTACAAACAATTTGTCCCTCATATTGCAATTTTATATTCCTATAAACATTCCAACCCTTATTGGCTACAATTGAATTATAGTATAATTTTAGCTTACCCAGTTTTTTGGTATAACCTGTAGGCAAACCAAATTCTATTCTCTCTTTTCCTACTTGTGGGTAAGCTACTATATCCATATTAGGTTGTATCTCTAATTGGGTAATTTGAGCATTCCAAAATCGATCATTACTTAGTGTATTAACAAATTCCAAAAAGCTAGTTCCATAAGCTGTTTCCTTTAAAAACTTTTTATCCAATAGCTTCTCAGCACCTTTTCCAGTGATTAATACAACTCGAGCAGAATATTTTTTTGATAGCCCAATCAGTTTGCCATCTTGATTGATATATGTTGATTTTCCTGATGGAGTAATTACCCTTGCAATAGGTCTATCTTGTTCGATATCAATTACTAAATTATTTTTGATATCCTTAGACACTTGGGCTTCTCTCACAAACTGAATTTCATTCAATTTTTGTTCAATATCTTTTATAGAATTGATCTTCACCCCTGCTTTATCCAAATTCATTTTAGATATAGCATCTTTTACTTCAGTATCTTCCACAAAGCGTGGCGCATTAAAGTTAGAAACGTTAATAATAAGCTCTCCTTCAGATTGTTCTGCAGAATGTGTAAATGCAAAAACAATAGAAACAAGCATCAGTACAATAACTAATAGTAAGCTTACTACTCCTTTTTGATTTAAAAAATGCTTTAATGTATTAATTCTACTCATTTTGAAGTAAGTATGTCTGCAATTTGCGAAGTGAAACGATCGATATTCCCTGCACCAACAGTGGCTATAACTCTACCCTTAAATTCGTGAATTTCGTTGAGTAATTGATCATCTTCCACAATCTTTTTTTGATCATGTAAGATTTTACCCATTAACATTTCGGAATTTACTCCTTCCACAAATTCTTCTCTTGCAGGGTATAATGGCAATAACCATACTTCATCTGCTAATGATAAACTTTTTCCAAAGCCATCTGCAAAATCAGATGTTCTGGAATACAAATGTGGTTGAAAGATAACCGTTACTTTTTCTTCTGGATACAGGGCTTTTAATGACTTTATAAAAGTAGTAATTTCTGTAGGGTGATGTGCATAATCATCTACATATACTTTATTTTCAGTATCTACCCACTTTTCAAATCTTCTCTTTACACCTTTGTAGGTCGTAATACCTTCTTTCACCTCTTCTGGAGTTAAGCTAACTTCAAGAGCTATTGACATCGCTAACAAAGCATTTTCAACATTATGAAAACCCGGAAGAGATAAATTAATTTCTTTAATTTCTACACCATTTTGGAAAGTGGCATCAAAAATAAATTTTCCATCTTTTATCTCTAAATGATGAGCAAAAGTATTTCCAGAAGTTAAACCATAGTTAAATTGAGTAACTCCTTTTTGTCCACTTAATTTATCAATTTTAGCCTCTAAAAATAATTTCCCGTCTTCAGGTAATTTATTGATAAATTCTTGGAAAGATTCAAAAACTGAGGCTTCGTCACCATAAATATCCAAATGATCTGCTTCACAACTTGTCACTCCAATAATGTTTGGTGATAGTTGTAAAAACGAGCGATCAAATTCATCTGCTTCGACAACTACAATATGATCTTCTCGGTTACTATCACCTAAAAGCATATTGGTATTGTAGTTGGTTGATATACCACCTAAAAATGCAGAACAGTTTTTCCCGGCATGAGTAAGGATATGTGATAACATGGATGAAGTAGTCGTCTTACCATGTGTTCCTGCTATACCTACTGTAAAACTAGATTGAGTGATCATACCCAAAACTTCAGCTCTTTTTTTCAAGGTATATCCTTGCTCTATCAAATAGTTTTTAGCTTGATGGGTATTTGGTATTGCAGGTGTGTATACCACTAAAACATCTTTCTTATTGTAGGCTAATAATTCTTGAGGAAGATCCTCTATCGAATCATCATAATGAACAGTGATACCTTCAGAAACCAAACGCTTTGTTAGATCAGTTGCTGTTTTATCATAACCACTCACCTTTATGTTATTTGCATTGAACCATCTTGCCAATGCACTCATTCCTATCCCTCCTATTCCTAAAAAATATATATACGGTGGTAACATTCTAATTAAACTTTTTATAGTGTCTTTCTGCTACATTAATCACTTGAGTAGCGATATCATTAGCTGCATTAGGTTTCCCTAATTTTAAAATAGATTGACTTAATGATGCCTGTTTTTCCTTATCGTTAATTAAAGCCAAAACTTCATCTATTAGTTGCGCTCTCGCATCTACATCTTTTACTAAAATCGCCGCTCCTTCATTTACCAACGCCATAGCATTTTTAGTTTGATGATCTTCTGCGACATTAGGTGATGGAACAAGAATAGTTGGTAACCCTGCCAAACACAATTCAGAAATTGATAAGGCACCTGATCTACCTACTACCACATTTGAAATGGCATATACTTTTTCCATTTCCTTAATGAAAGCAACAACATGTAAACCTTCTTTTTCTCTTCCACCAAATTTTTGATGATATCTTTTGTGATAATATTTACCCGTTTGCCAAATGATTTGAACACCTGCTTCAAGTAATTTATCTACTCCATTTGCCATGGATTCATTTAGTGTTAAAGCACCCAATGATCCTCCAAAAACAAATAAAACTGGCTTATCAGAAGAGAAGCCCCATTGTTTATATCCTTCCTCTTTTTGGGAAGATAGATCTACAATATCTTGACGTACTGGATTACCCGTAAATTCTATCACTCTTTTGGGAAAGTAATATTCCATATTAGGGTAGGCTACACAAATTTTCTCTGCTTTACCTCCTAGAATTTTATTGGTTAATCCTGCATATCCATTTTGCTCTTGAATTACAGTAGGTATTTTTCTATTCTGTGCTATCCACATTATTGGACCACTAGCATAACCACCTACACCAATGACAACATTAGGCTTGAAAGAAGAAATCAACTCACCTGCTTTCCACAAACTTTTGATTAATTTAAAAGGAAATTTCAGGTTTTCTAATGTCAATCTTCTTTGAATACCACTAATAGGTAAACCAACAATTTCGTAACCTGCTTCAGGAACTTTATCCATCTCCATTCTACCTTCAGCACCTACAAACAGAATATCTACATCGCTATTAGAAGCCTTTAAAGCATTCGCTATCGCTATTGCAGGATAAATATGTCCTCCGGTACCTCCACCACTAATAATTACCTTTAGTTTCATGTTGATTAGTTTATAATTCAAGGAAGAACAAAATTAAAAAAAATGATTGTTTATTTATTATAATAATTTGAGTTAAGCGAAAAATATTAGGAGAATCTTTGGTATTAAAGGAGTATTTAAATGAATACCTGTTCAAATTTCAAATTCAAGGGTACTCATCAAGTAATGATAGTTTTTTGAGAACAAAAAATAAAGGTCATCCTAAGAGATATTCTCCCTTAAGATGACCTTCATTTTTATAATTTATATCAATTTTATTGAGATGAATTTCCTTTTATTATCACAAAGCTTCCCTTTATCTCTACCTTTTCATCCTCAGCTTTTAAACGATAAGTTTTCAAGGTTCCCTTATAATAATAATTACCAGGTTCTAATTCGTTACCATTATTATCTTTTCCATCCCAGTTTATCTCAATGTCAGCATCATTTTCTACGGACTTGTAAGAATAAACATTCGCTCCATACCTATTGATAACAGTAAATTCTATACCCTCAACAAATCTAGGACAACGCATTGGAATAAAAGTATCATTATAATTATCGCCATTTGGTGTAAATGCATTTGGCAATTCATAATACACACAATTATCTTGTATGATTACATTACTTAAAATACTTTCATTGCCAGAATCATCGACTGCTGCAACGGCATAAGATCCTTCCACATATTCTCTATTATCAATTAAATAAGATACTGGAGAAGTTAATGGAACTCCAATAGGATGATCAATTGTTGCAATAGGAGCACCAAATTCATTTTTAGAGAAGGAAGCTCTTCTACTATAATAAATATTGTATTTCACTATATCATCATCACAATCAGCACCAATCATATTTCTCCATACTAACTGAACAGAAAAACGATCTTTATTACAGAGTTTATCTCCATCTTTAAATGGCTCTATCAAGCAACTATCCATTCTTATCCCTTCTTCATAATTAGTTAATTGAAGAGTTGGAGGACAAGGAGGTATAGTATCTAGTAGTTCTACCGTTAGTTCTTGAGAACGGTTGATTAGTGGTTCCGCGATTTCTGGAACTTCGAAAGAGCCTATGGTCTCGATGTAATAAGTATATAATTTTTTATCGTCTAAAGGAGCATCTGGTTTTCCATTATCTCTGTAACGTAAACCTTCCGTATGTACAAATACACTATCGTATAAACTGAAATTTGTTTCATCCCCTTCAATTTTACGATATATTTTATGATAAACAGCCACTTTATTAGCTCCTACCTCAACAGTATCAGGTGTTAAATTCCAACCTACATTTGCTTCCCATATCAAATCAATATAATCAAGAGCTGGATTACTTCTTAATCGAGTACTTGATGCCAGTAAAGTAGTATCAAAAGCTACAGCATCAGAGGTATTGGTACCTTCTAAAAGCTCCACTAAATAATGGAATTGCGTTTCATCTGTATTGATAAGAATGTCCATCAAAGTGGTATCCTGCCCTGCAATTAAAGACGAATTAATTTTTTGATATTCACTATCATCTAATCTTTCGTTTCCTTCACCTCTATAAACATTATAGAAAGGCACTTTACCTGGTGTTAAGTCTTGAGGAACTGTCCAACGAAGATTCATCTTTCCATTATCCTCACTAGTTTCTTCAACATCTACTTGGACCATATATGCTCCATCAGGTATAAAAGCACAATCTTCATTGGAAGCAACACTTTCTCCTCCTTGTGGACGACCAAAAGTAGCATAAATTCTATAGCAATAATTCGCTCCTTGTTGAACAGTCCTATCCACAAAGGAAGTCGCATTAGCATCTACCTCATCCACAAATTCATATCCTGTCCATGCCGGTAAACCTGTTTCACATTCAGGGTTGAAATCAATGGAACCCTTTTTACGGTAAATTCTTATTTTATCGGCACCCTCACAATTATAAGCATCCCAATTTAAAGTCACTTTAATATCTCTATTGGTTATTTCAGTAGAATTCGGAGGAGTAGCAACAAGCCCTGTTGGAGGTGGCCCTAATACTCTAATATGCCAATTTTCTAAAGTACCTAATTGTTGATTTCTAGAATTAGGATGATCTAATGCTCTAAAAGTTACTTTATAAGGTTCTTGACGAACATCTGAACATTGAGGCGTCCAAGAGAATGCACCAGTTGCTTCAGAATCGTTTACTCCGCCATTCACAACATTGAAATCCATTTCGGAATAAGGAGAAATAGGTACAGCATCACTTTTCTGAGCGATTCTTAAAGACACTCTATGAGGCCCCCAATCTAATGTTGAATCTGTATTGTAACAAGGAGCATTGGATTGATCATAAGCAAATACTTGTTTTAATATTGGATCTCCTGCAACTACACAGGTATCAGCAGGCGCTTCAATAATGGGTCTTAAATTGACGATATCGTCAATAATCACTTGCATATCACGATTCACAGAACCAATTAAAATTCCATTTCTCCATTCCTCTACAAAAAAGGCCACATTGTACTGTCCTGCAACAAAAGGAGCATCCCAAATCAAATCACCTGTAATTTCATCAATTCTAAAATCAGCAGGTTCTTCACATTGTTCAGTCACCTTAGACCATTCTTCATTTGGATCGTCCGGAAATCTATAGTTTTGAACAGGAGTATCTCTTCCTTGCAAACAAACCGTCAAACGATAGGATAAGCTATCACCGTCTACATCAAAAGCTCCTGCATTATGGACAAATCGTTGACCAATTGCCCCTTTGATCACTGGGGGAATTAATAATACAGGAGAACTATTAAGACCTAAAACAGGATTAATCAAAAATTCTGATTGTATAAAAAATGGTGTTTCGGATGAAATATCCATATTTCGAACACCTTGATTTCTATTTCTTTCGAAATAGCTTATTTTATATGTTCCGTTAGATGGAAAATTGTGTTCAGCTTGATAAATTAAGATCTGTGTCTCTCCATCTTCAGTGTAATCACCAGGATTTAAATTATTAGCTTGAACAAAAATAGGTTCTGTTCCATCGCCAAAATCAATTAAACCTTCACCGGCAGGCACACCATTGACATCTCTATAAAGTATAACAGTGATGATATATTCTCTTTCCCCACCATTAGGTTTTCTTCTCATGGTAAGGTCACCTGCACGAATATGTGTAGCAAGTGCGTCTGTTAAACCTACTATAAATACAAGAGTTAATAAGAGTAAGGTTCTTAATAGTTTATATGTTTGCGGTCTCATAGAAAATCTTTTGAGAGTAAATGAGCTAACGTTGTAATAAAAACTAATGGATTAAATTACATACAAAGCAATCATCAGTATTTTATTTCTAGTTTATTTATTTAATATAAAATCATTTTAAGGATTAATCAACTTTTACCATTGAATTGTTTCAATAGATTTCTTTAAATCGAATAGCCAGCTTTTTTTTGTGTCGTTACATTTTAAATGTAACATATTTCTTTGATCTTCATGCACATCGTACAATAAGGTATTTTCAAGTTCCATATTTTTCACTTTTCGAATTCCTGAGACCTCCAAATACACCCATACCGCCTGAATATCTCTTTTCTGATCCGTTTCTCTCCCCACCCACGAAAAAGCAACATCTTTATCGTTGATTTTAATCTTTATGTTTTTATCAAAATATTTTTTTATCCATTGGTCACTATCTTCCACTTCATTTTCTGTAAATAAATGAAGCTGCGGCCCTCCAATATTAACAATTCCGTCTTCCAAATCATCTATAAATACTTTTGACGATATTTCTATAGATTTAGATTCCTGATTAAAATTAACTTCTGATACCGATAAATGTATTGGATGAAAAAACGAAGTGAGTCCTAAAGATAGGAATAATAAAAGGGATAAAATTTTGAAACGCATTGATGGAACTTTATTAAAAATTCAACTATTATTTGACTTATTCCGTACTTAGGCTTTGGATTCTCTGAGATTAACTGATTTATTATATTATAATTTTTATTTTTCAGTTAATGTTTGTAGAATTATAATAGAAAACCACTACGAAAAGTTGAAGTAATACAAAATTCAACATATTCTGTAATCAATCTGAAACTATTTTAAGCAAATGGGAAAAAAAATATTAGTTGCAGAAGACAGTTCTGTAATCCAAAACATTACACGCAAAGTACTACAATTTCAAAATTACGAAATAATTTCTGTAAAAAACGGACAACAAGTCCTAGATAAATTAGCCAAAGGAGATTACGATGCAATTCTTCTAGACATCAATATGCCTGTTATGGATGGCATGGAGTGTGCTCAAAAAATTAGAGGCCTTGATGATGACAAGAAGAAGAATATTCCTATTGTAGCTATTACAGGTAATGCAAAAAATTATTCAATGGATGACTTCAAGGAAGTAGGCATTAATGAATACCTACCAAAGCCATTAAATTTTGACAACTTGGTAAATGTTGTCAACAAAGTCACCAATAATTAAGATAACTTCTATTTGATATCAATAAGAAACTGAATAAATTACCAACTAGTGTAATTTATTCAGTTTTTTATATGTCCAAATCTAAAAGTACATTAAAGCCTACTAAACATTTACAGAACAAACTAGAAGACTTATTTACCGAAACAGATTATCATTTAAGGTATGAGAAAGGTAGCTTCAAGTCCGGTTACTGTTTGATAAAGAATGCCAAAGTAGCCATCATAAATAAGTATTATAGTCAGGAAGGAAAGATTCAATCCATGATGGATATTTTAAAAGAAATCAATATTGATCTTTCAAATTTAAGCGAGAAAAATGTTGAGTTATATCAACAAGTAGTGGAGAACGACTTTTCTATATAAGCGAATGAGAATAACATTTTTAGGAACTGGAACTTCCCAAGGAATACCTATTATTGGTTGTCAATGTGAAGTCTGCACATCTTTAGATTACAGAAACAAACGACTAAGGAGTAGTATACATATACAAACTGATAATAACGAGAGTATTATTATCGATTCTGGTACAGATTTCAGGCAACAAGTGCTTCGAGAGCGAATTACTCAACTAGATGGTTTATTGTTTACTCATCAGCACAAAGATCATACTGCAGGAATGGATGATATTCGAGGGTTTTATTTTTTAAATGGCATGAAACCTATCGAATTATTTGCTACTGCACCTGTTTTTGATCAATTAAAACAAGAATTCAGTTATATCTTCGCCAAAGAAAAATATCCGGGAGTACCTTCTGTTAATTTAAACACTTTAGAAAAAAACAAAACATTTAAAGTAGGTAAAACAGACATTTTACCTATCGAAGTGTATCATTACAAGCTACCGGTTCTTGGGTATAGAATCAAAAACTTTGCTTACATCACAGATGCCAACAGAATAGAAGCTGATCAAATGGATCAATTAAAAGGTTTAGATATTCTTGTTATTAATGCCCTTCAAAAGGAAAAGCATATATCTCATTTCACATTAGATGAAGCCAAGGAAGTAATTAAAGAGTTAAAGCCTAAAAAAGCATACATTACCCATATCGGACATAAAATGGGACTGCATGCCGATGTTCAAAAGGACCTACCAGAAAATGTATTTTTATCAGAAGACGGTTTAGTTCTTGAACTATAAAAAAAGCCATCATATTAAAATATGATGGCTTTTTAATAATACCTTGATTACAATGTGGCGATAACAGTTTCTCCACCTCGTGTTTTCTGATCTAATTCAACGTTTATTTTAGCATTTAATGGTAAATAAACATCGATTCGAGAGCCAAATTTGATAAATCCAAATTCCTCTCCTTGTTTCACTTCATCTCCTTCATTCACATACCATCTGATACGTCTTGCTAAGGCACCTGCGATTTGTCTATACAATACTTGAACACCATTTGAATTTTCTGACACTAAAGTCGTTCTTTCGTTATCAGTACTAGATTTTGGATGCCAAGCTACTAAGAATTTACCAGGATGATATTTAAAAAACTTAATTACACCTGAAATTGGATTCCTACTTAAATGTACATTTACAGGAGACATGAATATTGAAATTTGAATTCTTTCATCTTTGAAATACTCATCTTCCTGCGTTTGCTCAATCACAACTACTTTTCCGTCTGCTGGAGCTATTACTAAATTTTCTCCTTGGGGAATTGTTCTTCTAGGGTTTCTAAAGAATTGAAGAATTAATAAGAAGAAAATAACACTTACGGTGATAGATATCCCTTGAATTACTTTTGCTTCAGGAATGAAATAAAATAATGCTGCATTTAAGACAAAAAAAACGATCAACAAAGTGATCAGTAAGGAATGTCCTTCTTTATGTATAGTCATGTTGTGTTTAGATATACCAAATTTTCCGAAATATAATCATCATCTTTCAAATTTGAATGAAGTTATTTAGGAATAATCTATTTTTTTGACAAAAATAATGTTTTTGGCGTATATGTTAAGATTTACTTTTCTAAAATTTTATTAATGTCCAGCACCAATGATACGAATTCTCTTTCTATTTCTCTTTTCTTTACGCTGAATACGTTCCTGCTGTCTTTCTGTTTTTGTTTTCTTTCTTTTCGTTTTATCTACTTGTCCTCTATGCTTATCGCCATACTTTTGATTCTGTCTGTGTTTGTATTTATTTCCTCTAACTCTAGCTCCACCTAAAACTGCATGGGTATGTTCTTGTTGGACACCACAAGATTCTATTGGACATAAAGGAAGTTTTTGTTTTATATCGTAAGCAATTTTTACCTCAGCATTAAGTCTTGCCAAAAACATGTTGGACTTTAATTCACTCACTTCTGAAGTAGAATAGTTATTAATAACTTCTTTATAAGAACCAAATGAATAGTCCATATTTAACATTGTTGATACACTAAACTTATCTGAAACATATTGAGTGTAGCCAACACCAAACAACAAACCAAAAGAGGTGAATTCCCCATTGTTTTTTATACCTGTGACATTACCTCCAGAACCTCCATTGGACAATTCCATGTATTGATACTCTGTTAATCCTTTGTGCATTAAAGGAGATAACCTCACAAAGAAATTTTCTTTGATATGAGGTAAAAAGTAATTAGGAATGAATTTTAAAATATATAAATCTCCATAGAGAGAGTAAGTCCTCATCTCTGATCGTGCATTGGAAACTTGTTGATACTTATCTAAATCACTATCGAATTTTGAAAACCCAAAGCTACCTCCCACCATTAAACCATCGATAACCTGAAAATCGGTACTTAGAGTAAAACCATACCCCCATCCTGGATTTGGAAGATTGTATTCTTGTATAGGACTAGTAGAGGCTTGTGACTGATCAATCTTAGAATTAAAGTACATCAGTTGAGAGTTCGCACTAAAACCTACTTTCCATTTCGAATATTGTGCATAGGATTGCTGCGCACACATCAAGAGGGCAAAAAGGAATAAGAACTTAATATTTTTTAAGCTATCGAACATCTATACTTTATGAGATTGAATAATTTTAGAATAGTCTGTCATTATCTCTTGCAACTTCTGTGCAAAATTTTCAAGGCTTCAAATATAATGAACAGAAATTTAAAATATTATCAAAAGATACAATCTTAGGTACAAAAAAAACAAAAAGAGTACTCGAAAATCGAACACTCTTTCCTTCTTAAACTAAACTAACAAACAAACTTTCAACTAAATAATATCTTATGAAGCTTGCTGATATTCATCTTGATGAATGCAATACTTCATTTCTTGAAGTACGCTTGAAATTATATTTTCAGGTACCTCATGGATTAATATTTTTTTATATTCTTCACAAGTAAGTATATCATTGTTCCTTCTAGCACTTGTAAAAATCTCATAAACTCTTGATTCAGTATATAACTTCACTACCTCGTTTAGCAAAGTGATATTCACTTCAGAATTAGATCTGATATCATAAATAGGTTGTTTTCCAATCGTTTTATTTATTATAAGAACTCCTTGTTTAGTGTTATCATTTTGTATGAATTCGAAGTTAAATTTTATTTTCATAGGTAGGCTTTGTAGGATAGGTTATTAAATACTTGTAAATATTACATTTACAAATGAATGCATTAACACAAGTTTACACAAATTTTCGATTAATAAATTTCACTCGAATCAAATAAAGTGCAACATTATCTTTAAATATTCACATATTGATTTTCTACTATAAATACAACTAGAAATAACCTTATTTACAATATTAGTATATATATAGCCGTTTGAATACAATAAATTTAGATTAAATCTAAAGAAGATAGAAAATATAAATAATAAAAGAGCCCATAAAAATATGGGCTCTTTTATACTAAACTAACAAACAAACTTTCAACTAATTTTTTATTATGAGTATTTTATAATGATAGTAAATTGGGTGACAATTTTATGATGCATTTCTTAAAGATTGTTCTTCTTCAAAAATGCCTAAATCGATTAATTTGTTAATGATAAATTCAGATTCGAATTCACCAATTAATTCATCAATATAATCTTGTAACATTGCATCTACACCTTGATCCCTTAATTGTAGGAAAGTTTCGTAGATTCTAGAATCAGCGTATTGATTTTTACCTGAGTCTAGTAGCGTTTCATATTCGCTTTTTGAAAGAATCTCGCCATTCGTATCCAAATCAAATTTTAGTTGGCTGTTTCGATTTGAAACTACTAAAAATATTGGAGTAACGATATCAGAATATTTCAATTCTCCTTCTAATGTAATTTGAAAATACGTAACCATGGCAGCATATGATTTAAGAGTGGCGAATAATTAAGTTCCTACTATATTTCAATTTTTGAACTTATTCACAAATACATCTAAATATTTCTAATGTACAACTACATAGGCCTAAAATAGAGATGTATCTAGAAATAGTCATATAATAAACTTTATATACTTATATCAAAAACTGAAAATAAGCTAATTATATAAACATGATTGAACTAATTTTGTTTCGAAAAAAAAGTTCCTTTTAGGAGAAGAAACAAGGTATCTCAACCTAAAAAGAACCATGTAATATCAAAATAATCCTATAATTACCACTAATTATACTATCTGCTTATTCTAACTAATAGAGCTTCAGAAGACAAAGCATAACGATTAGATAAAATGTCTATACAATCAATTAGTGTAACATTAGGATTGCTGGATTTTAATTGTACATAGAGTTCATATATCAATGTTCTAAGACGTGATGGTGAGAGATCCTTTTTCTCTTCGACTGACGTCTTATTCTTGAAGGATCTGAAGTATTTAATTTTGACACGGTTTGATTTATTTAATTGTGTAGAGTTCATTGAAAGCATGGTGTTATTTTTAAGATAATTGTCTTTTATTGAGTTAAGGTATTACAATATATAAATTTACTACTGATAATCAAATAGTTAAGTGTATTTTTTTATAAAAAAAAGAACCTATGAATTTCACAAGTTCTTTTCACTAAAACTAAACTAACAAACAAACTTCCAACTAATCGAATATTTTTAATGTACAGAGTAGTACATGTTTATATCTTTTTTACATTGTTATAATGTTCTAAAATCAAATAAGTATTTTTTTTACACTTAAACAAATCTTTATTTATACTTATTTACAATTCATCTAAAAATACAATGTTTACCTATTGAAATACTAAATTTCTTTTTTCAGATACTCGTTATGTACAAAACCAGAAAACTCCCTTGCAACAACTTTCAACCAATCCTTATTTTTAGATATCACCCTCACTTCTTCACCCGTAAGTAACCCATCTTCAATTACTTTTGAAGCATTAATATCTCCTTCAGCTCTGATATTAAGATACCCATTCTCAACATTTACTTGTCCTTTATCATCAAATTGATCGATATAGCGTATAGAAACCCAACCTTCTACACCCACACTTTTCACCTCAGCCCATTCTCCTTTTATTCCTATTACCTCTAATAAGGTATCGTTTTGTAACCTTTTTATAATACTACTTTGAGTAGATGGTTCTGACCTTAAATTCAGGGTGGACTTCACATTAACTCTAACAAAATCTTTGTCTTTAATACTTAATTCAGCGGTTTCATCACTTATTTTTTCTTCCTGAGAGCTGACTATTTCTAAGGTAAAATCACATGTTAAACCTATTAACTCACTAATGGTGTTTCCAGAATTAAGTAGGTCCAGTACATTGTCCTGCTCAATATTTCTTTTTTTAAGTGAAATGTCTGCATATCCTCTCCCTAAGAGAACACATCCTTTGGTATCAGTAAAAAAGTTGCCTGAATGAATTAAAATATGTGATCTACCTTTTACCTCGCCTCCATCTAGTTCTTGAATATGAAAAGAACGATTAGCATATGCACCAATTGTTCTAAATGTTGCCTTATAATGACCTAACGGTATACATGATATACGGTTCTTATTCTCTTTCCAAGGCAGTTCTAAAGTATCACAGCAAAATATTTCTACCCCGTCATTATCCAGTAACTGAAAATGACCTGTAG
Source organism: Flammeovirga yaeyamensis (assembly GCF_018736045.1). Classification (NCBI taxonomy): domain Bacteria; kingdom Pseudomonadati; phylum Bacteroidota; class Cytophagia; order Cytophagales; family Flammeovirgaceae; genus Flammeovirga; species Flammeovirga yaeyamensis. The sequence continues at coordinate 4,111,757 of NZ_CP076132.1, forward strand.
TTTGTAAAGGATGATAATTTGTGCGAGTAATAATAGCTTTCATTTTAAATAGTTAAGGTTTGGTTACTACAACTTATTAATTCTTAATAGATAAGTCAATAATTATAAAGAATCCTCTACCCTCTTTAAGGATATTTTTTGCATATTTGCATAAATTATTCCGACATAACTTCAACAATAATCAAGAGATGAAAGTACTCATTCTTGGCTCCGGAGGCAGAGAGCACACATTAGCGTGGAAAATCGCCCAAAGTGATAAGCTTACAAAACTTTATGCAGCACCAGGAAACGCTGGTACGGCAGATATTGCTCAAAATATTAATATTTCTGTGACCGATTTCCCAAAATTGGCTCAGTTTGTACTAAACGAGGGCATCGATATGCTTATCGTAGGTCCTGAAGCACCATTAGTTGAAGGTGTGGCAGATTATTTTGCAAACGATGATGCACTTAAGCATGTAAAGGTTATTGGTCCTAAAAAGGCAGGTGCATTATTAGAAGGTAGCAAAGATTACTCTAAGAAATTTATGGTACGCCATAACATTCCTGCAGGAGCATCAAAAACATTTACTTTAGAAACTATTGAAAGCGGTTACGTATTCTTAGAAATGCAAAAACCTCCTTTCGTTCTTAAAGCGGATGGTTTGGCTGCAGGTAAAGGTGTACTTATTATCGATTCTCTAGAAGAAGCTAAGAAAAGCCTTAAAGAAATGCTTAGCGGCCAATTTGGCGAAGCAAGTAAATCTGTGCTTGTAGAGCAGTTCTTAGATGGTATCGAACTTTCTGTTTTTGTAATTACTGATGGTAAAAACTACATCACTTTACCAGAAGCTAAAGATTACAAAAGAATTGGAGAAGGTGATACTGGCTTGAATACTGGTGGTATGGGTGCTATCTCTCCCGTTCCATTTGCTGATGACGCTTTCATGAAAGAAATCGATGAAACTATTGTTAAGCCTACTATTGATGGTTTGGCAAAAGATGGAATCGACTATGTTGGTTTCATTTTCTTTGGTCTAATTAAAGTGGATGGTAAGCCATTCGTCATTGAATACAATGCTAGAATGGGTGATCCGGAAACGGAAGTAGTTATCCCAAGAGTAAAATCTGACCTTCTTGAAATTCTTGATCTTGCTGGTCAAGGTAGATTAGATGAAGCTTCAATTGAATTTGAAGACGGTTTTGCAACAACGGTTATGTGTGTTTCTGGTGGATATCCTGAAGCTTACCAAAATGGCAAAGAAATTACTGATCTAGATAAATTGGAAGATGTTACAGCTTTCCATGCTGGAACGACATTTAGTGAACTAGGCGAAGTAGTGACGAATGGAGGTAGAGTAATTGCATTAACAGGTAAAGGCCCTGATATGAAATCTGCTCTTGCTAAATCGTTCAAAGCTGCAGAAACCGTTCAGTTCGATAAAAAATATTTCCGATCAGACATTGGTTTTGATCTTTAATCATTTGATTTTAAATAGAGCCATCTAGATTGTCTGGGTGGCTCAATTAATTTATACAAACTCTATGAAAAAGGTGGGCGTTTTAGGTGGTGGTCAATTGGGACGTATGATGATCCAATCGGCAATGAACCTGAACATTCAAGTGAAAACTTTGGATCCTGATCCAAATGCACCCTGCAAAGCTACTGCTCATGAATTTGTTGTAGGTTCTTTAAACGACTACGACACGGTAATGGAATTTGCAAAAGATATTGATGTGTTAACCATCGAAATCGAAAATGTAAATACAGATGCTTTATTTGACCTAGAAAAACAAGGTTTAACTGTTTACCCTAAGCCAGATCATATTAAAATGATTCAGGACAAAAGGGTACAAAAGCAATTTTATATCGATAACGATATTCCAACCTCACCTTTTGTGCTAATTGATTCTATTGATGAATTAAACAACCATAAGAATATGCTTCCGGCAGTCATGAAAGTGGGTAAAGGTGGTTACGATGGTCGTGGCGTTCAGGTGATGAAAACCGAAGAAGACTTTTCAAAAGGATTTGAGGCTCCATCACTTCTAGAAAAAATGGTTGATATCGATAAAGAAATTGCCATTATCGCTGCAAGAAATGAAAATGGGGAAATCAGTACTTTTCCAGCCGTAGAGGTAGTGTATCACGAAAGTAACTTAGTTGACTATTTGTTATCTCCAGCTACTATTTCTGATGAGGTAGAACAAAAAGCCAAAGAGATTGCAACATCTTTAGTTACAAAAATGAACTTTATTGGTTTATTGGCTATTGAATTTTTTGTGGACAAAGAAGGGAATGTTATTGTTAACGAAATAGCACCTAGAACTCACAATAGTGGTCATCAAACTATTGAAGGAAACCTAACTTCTCAATTTGACCAGCATATTCGTGCTATCTTAAATTTACCTTTAGGAGATACATCAAGAAGATCAGCTTCTGCTATGGTAAATGTTTTAGGTGAAAAAGGATATACAGGAGTAGCAAAGTACGAAGGCCTTAATGAAGTGCTTCAACTTTCTGGAGTGTATATTCACCTTTACGAAAAGCACATGACTAAACCAGAAAGAAAAATGGGACACATTACTATTGTTGCCCCAACAAAAGAAGAACTTTTTGAGAAAGTCGATGCTGTTAAAAAGAACTTTAAAGTGATTGCTTAGGCAATACTTTTCCATCATAGAAAAGGGTCTTTGGTAAAACCTTGAACTAAAGTTCGAGTTTTACTAAAGACCCTTTTTTTTGGCATGATTTTCTACCTTTTGATAAGGTCATTAAATCAATAATCATGTCTTATAGAATATCATTTTTTCTTCTTTTTTTACCGTTAATCAGCATAGGACAGCAGCACTTACCATTTGTAAAAGATGGAAAGTGGGGTATCATAGACCAAAATAACAACATCGTAGTAGAAGCAAACTATCAATGTGCCACTCCTCTACATAACTTCACTTATTTTAGGGTTGGTAAAAACAATCTTTTGGGGCTATTATCAGAAAATGGAAAAGAAATTTTTCCAATTGTTTATCAAAGAATAGAATATTTAGAAGATGACCTTTTTGTTACTTGGAATGAAAAAGGAGCCTTTTTAGTCAATAAAAACCATCAAACATTATCAGTAAAACCTTATCAAAGTATTTCTCCTTTGTTTCCATTTCTTAGGATTCATCATCATAATAAAGAAGGGATTTTATCTGCTGATGGAAAAGAAATTTTTCCTCCTAAATATCAAAATATAGAAAAACAACAACATATCTTCATCACTCACGATAATCACCAATTTGGATTTCTAAATAGTAAAGGTGAGGAACAAGTTGCTCCAAAATATAAAAGTCTAGACTTTTTAGATGAAAACCATTTAGTAGGTAGCATAAAAGGTGGCCCTTTAAAAGCGGTCTATGTTCTTGATAAAGATGGTAGTATTCAGGAAGAAAAATCATTTAATAAAAAAAGTGATTTACTGAATTATCAAAAACAACTTTATTTAAAATCGGAAGCTCAAAAAGTTAAAGCTGCTAATCTGAGTGTTCCTGTTTGGGTGGATATTCTTGGTGATAAATATTTAGTCGCTCCAACTGGAAAAGTCATATTAAATGCTGCTTCGTTTTTTTATGTTCTAGAAGATCAAAAATCAGAATTAACAATTGCTAGAAGAGAAGAAAGTGAAGGGAAGAACGCCTTTTATCTAATTGATCAGAAGAAAGGAAGACCATTGTATAAAAATACATTTAAGAATATAGTTCTTGACGATTACAATTATTCCGATTGGGCTCGTATAACGATTGATACCTTATGGGATGGTCTTGTGAATATAGAAGGAACTGTAAAACGACAAATCAATGACAATGGTAATGATTATGGTATTAAAAACATGGGCAACTTCTATAATCAAAGAGCATGGTTCCAAACAAAAAGTGGGAAATACGGAGTAATTAACGAACATGCTGAAGTGATTATTCCTCCTATCTATAGTGTGATTTCTGATTTTAAAGATGGACAAGCTATCGTTAGAAAAAATCAATCGTATGGTATTATAGATACAGAAGGAAAAATAGTGATTCCAATAGAGTACAATGGTTTTTCTAAGCTATATGATAATTGGTACACAATTAAAAAAGGAAATGGTAGTTTAGGAAAATGGGGAATTATTGATAAAAATGGCCGCTTTATTCTTCAATGTAAATACGAAAAAATATATTTAGACGATAAAGGTGCCAACATCAAGCAGAATGGTAAATGGGGACGTTTTTTAAAAACAGGAAAATGGGCTTTCCAACCTAAAATACCAGTAGATGAAATGCATCCATACCATAACTCAATTGCTCGTTTGCAGCGTAAACCGAAATATGATCCTATCGATAGAAAAACACTCATTGGTTATCAGTATGAAGGTTATGCAGATGAAAATGGGAATATCATCCTCCCCCCTGTTTATCAGGAAATACTAGGGTTTGATAAAATATGGGAGAAAAAAGAAGGAATTGCCATGTTAAGGAAAGATCAGAAAATTGGTTATGTTAATTATCATGGTGAAGTCGTTTTACCTACTGAATACATAAAAGCTGAGAACTTTGTTAACGCATGGTCAATTCATAAAGGTGGTGGTATTGTTGTAAAACCTGGAAATGTATATAATGCGGTTGACTACAATGGAAATGAATTACTAACTGAAGAATATGATTATTTATCGGATGATTTCATAAAAATTTGGGAAGATAGCAGTGGGGTAACTATTGCAGGTTTTGGTCGTAAAAAAGGATTAATTGATTTTGAAGGAAACAGAAAAAGTCCATTCGTATATCAAAAAATATTCCCATTAGATAGCACTCATTTTATAGCCCAAAAAGATAATTTATGGGGAATTATTTCATCTGAAGGTGATACTTTATCAGAGTTTACTCATCAAAATTCAGCACCCTTAAGTGGAACAAACAAAGTAAAATACATTGATCGACAAAATCAGGTATATAAAATAAAAGCAGACGGTAGTTGGGAATCATCTACTCTCCCTCCTTCAGAAAAGACTGATGATATAAACGAACTAGCCGAATTTACATATCATATTATCGGTGAAGATTATGCTATTGTTTCTAAGAAGGGAAAATCAAAATTGAGAGGGATAGTTGATACAAACGGCAAAGCCTTATCAAAATTTGAATTCAAGAAAATTGGTCCATTTAAAGAAGGATTAGCGTTCGCCCAAAAAGATGGTAAAACCGCAAAAGATAGGAAGTATGGCTATATTAATAAGAAAGGGAAATGGGTAATAAATGCTCAATACAATAAAGCCAAAAGCTTTTCTTCTGGTTTTGCGGCGGTGAACATCAAAAATAAATGGGGATTTATTGATCTAAATGGAAAATTAGTTCTTCCGACAAAATATTCTCAAGCAGAAGATTTCAAAGGTGATATCACAGAGGTAAACCATCATACCCTTATTAATAAGGAGGGGAAAGAAATAGGTCAATTAATTGATGAGGAACATCTTCAGAAAACAAAAAATGGTAAAGGTATCGTTAAAGGTATTGGTTATAAAAAGCATATCTTCTTTAATGGATTGGCTTTGTACTCCAAAAAGTTTGATGACGTAACCGTATTTAATAAAGCCGGTATTGCTTTTGTCAAAACTGGAGAAAAATGGGAGCTAACAAGGAAAATCAACAAAACTACGGTAAAGAAAATGTTCACAAAACGAGATATGGAGTTATATATCTCAGAGTATGGAAATAAAAGAAGAGTCGTTTCTATGACTGGGGATGTGTCTCAAGATATGGGTTTTGAGAAAAAGATAGAAGGAACATGGAGAATGATAGGTATTGATGGAGCTCCTTTAAATAACATCAACTTTAGTAAAGTGATTTATTTAGAAGAAGATGATTCCTTTATCATTCAAACAAATATGTTGGAGAAAATCGTCAGCTTTGATGGAGAATTACTTACCGAAGAAGCTGTTATGGGCAGCATGGTTCCATCTTTCGGTGGTGTGATACTTTTCGATAAAGGAAATAGTAATTATCTAAAATAAGAATTAGGATTTAAGACATAAACTAGAATTTGATGATCATTCATCAAGATTCAATAAAAGAAAAAGCTGCTTTATAACTTAATAAAGCAGCTTTTCTGTTGTTGTTCTTTTCACTTTGTTAAACAGCCCACTCCATTAAAGATTGAGCTTGTTCAATACCTTTGTTAGTTAAAGATGCTTTGGTTTTATAACCTTCAGATTTTACATCTTTAATTAATCCTTTGTGATGCATTCTGTTTACAAGTGCTTCAATTTCATCTGTTGTTGCACAAATGCCTAAATTTTTGGCTACATCTTGAAACGAGCCTCCTGTATTCAAACAGAGGCCTACTAGAAATTTCGAAATTTTCTTTTCTGTGGACATGGTAGTATTAGTTAGGTTATTGACTTATGTAAGTTTACTAAATTGTATTCGATAAAAGCTTGTAGGACGACTAGGTACTAAGACCTAGTCTTTTTGTTGAATCTAAACGGCAGAATTCATTAAAATTGAAGCCTGTTTAGAACCTTTTGCTGTTAACTTTGCAAATGTTTCTTTAGAAGAATATTTTACTTTTGATATTAAACCTCTTGATTCTAATTGACTTGCTAAATTATTAAGTTCTGTTGTATTCGCACTAATTCCAAGGTTTTTTGCGATAGTTTGAAAGGAATTGCCAGTATTCAAACACAATCCTATCAAGAATTTTGAGAATTTTACTTCGTTTGACATAATTACTCGTTATTTATAGTAGGTTATTAATTATTTAATTCTAGGGGGTGTTGCTTTAGTTAACCAACTGATTTATTAATCGTTATTACAAATATCAATCTCCGCAACCGATTTCGCAAATTTTTTCTTGTTAATTGTTTGTAAAATTTAAACGTATGAAAAACAATTAATTATAGTTTATAGACAATAGTTATTAATATCTCATGATGAAAGTTATTAAACTAAAATTCTTATACTATCTTTGTCCGTTCACTTAATAAAAATCATGAGTAGTATCAGAAATATTGCTATCATCGCTCACGTCGATCATGGCAAAACAACATTGGTAGATAAAATGTTGCACGCGGCACAATTGTTCCGCGAGAATCAAGAAACTGGAGAATTAATTCTTGATAACAACGACCTAGAACGTGAGAGAGGTATCACTATCCTTTCTAAGAACGTTGCTATTGAATACAAAGGAGTAAAAATCAATATTATTGACACTCCTGGTCACGCCGATTTCGGTGGTGAGGTAGAACGTGTATTAAAAATGGCGGATAGTGTATTACTTTTAGTTGATGCATTTGAAGGTCCCATGCCTCAAACAAGATTTGTACTTAGCAAGGCACTTTCTTTAGGTCTTAAACCAATTGTTGTAATCAACAAGGTAGATAAGCCTAACTGTAGACCAGACGAAGTACATGATCAAGTATTTGATTTATTCTTCAATCTTGATGCTACTGAAGAACAATTAGAATTCCCTACTTTCTATGGTTCTTCTAAACAAGGATGGATGGGGACAGATTGGGAAAACCCAACAGACTCTATCGTTCCTCTTTTAGACGGTATCGTAGATTTAGTACCAGAGGCACCGTCTCCAGAAGGTGACCCTCAATTACAAATTACTTCACTTGACTTCTCAAGCTTCGTTGGACGTATCGCTATCGGTCGTTTAACAAGAGGTACTTTAAAAGAAAGAACTTTTGTAGGTTTAGCTAAAGCGGATGGATCTACTAAAAAAGTACACATTAAAGAACTTCAAACTTTCAAAGGTTTAGGTAGAGAAAAAGTAGCCGAAGTACATGCAGGTGATCTTTGTGCAATTGTTGGTATTGACGATTTCGAAATCGGTGATACAGTGACAACTGTAGAAAACCCAGATCCACTTCCACGTATGGCGATCGAAGAACCAACAATGAGTATGTTGTTTATGATTAACAACTCTCCATTCTTCGGTAAAGAAGGTAAGTTTGTAACATCTCGTCACTTACGTGATCGTTTATACAAAGAAACTGAAAAGAACCTTGCTTTAAGAGTAGAAGCAACAGATTCTGAAGATAGATTTATCGTTTACGGTCGTGGTATTCTTCACTTGGCTGTATTGATTGAAACAATGCGTCGTGAAGGTTACGAACTACAAGTAGGTCAACCTCAGGTTTTATACAAAGAAATTGATGGCGTTAAAAACGAACCAATCGAAACATTAGTCATTGATGTCCCTGAAGAGGTTTCTGGTAAAGCTATCGAGTTGGCTACTCAAAGAAAAGGTGAATTATTGATTATGGAGCCAAAAGGCGACATGCAACACCTTGAGTTCCAAATTCCATCAAGAGGTATTATCGGTCTTAGAAATAATATCCTTACTGCAACTGCAGGAGAGGCAATTATGACACACCGTTTTAAAGAGTATGCTCCTTTTAAAGGAGAAATGACTACGAAATCAAATGGTGCAATTATTTCTGACCAAACTGGTACACCTACTGCTTACTCATTAGATAAATTACAAGATCGTGGTATTTTCTTCGTAGATCCTACTGAAGACATTTACGAAGGTCAGGTAATTGGTGAGTTCAACAGACCGATGGATCTAAGAGTAAACGTAATTAAAGGTAAGAAATTAACCAACATGCGTGCTGCTGGATCAGACGATAACAGTAAGATTGCTCCTAAGCGTTTATTCTCTTTAGAAGAGTGTATGGAATACATCAGAGAGGATGAGTTAGTAGAGGTAACTCCAGAAAACATCCGTATGAGAAAAATCAAGTTGAAATAATTTTCAGCTTTAGCAATACAAAAGCCTTTGATAGTTTTCTATCAAAGGCTTTTTTTATCTTCATTCAATACTAAAAATTGGACACAAAAAAAGGTAACTTAGATGCCTAAACTACCTTTCCAACTTAGTATGAAATGAAATGAATTATTACTTTTATATTTTTAACTACAGAATCGTAAATGAATCTGAGTATTTTTTATCTCCATAAATTAGAGTTGCAGTGTACGTTCCTTCTGGGAAATTTGAAAGATCTAAACGTTTTAGCTTCATCGCTCCAGCAATAAATCTTTTCTCGTACATTATCTTATCTCTGTTATTGTATAACGTGAGTTTTACTTTTCCGTTGAGGTTATTTCCAATTATTAACAATAACTTATCAAAATTTACTGAAATTTTTAAACCTGTATTTAATGACGTCATTGAGTAATTCATGAAAATGGCATTTTTATCTGGCGTAATAAAAAACTCTCTGTCGACTTTATTGTCTTCAAATGACATGGTAAAAATATACTTTCCTACTTTTAACCAATTGAAATCAAGTACTGTACTGTACTTATCCTCATCTTTTATTTTACGTTCTAGAATGACTTGTTTATCCATGTCTTCAATATGAATATACACCTCTGCTCCTTCTATGTTTTCAATTGATAAGACAACAGATTTCGCATCTTTAGAAGCTATAAAATTGTAGGAAATCCCTTTTTTAGCATAAGATGAAAAAGAGATAAAATTAAAAATTAGTGAGAGAACAATAAATGCTCGTAGTAAATTAGTTTTCATAGTTTTAATAATTGTCGCACAAGTAATGAATGAGAATGTTTGTAATACAAAAGTAGTGGCAGTTGAATGAAATAAAAATGCAATTTGGCAGGTTTTATATTTTTTTCATAAGCACAAAACATAAACAACTGGTTTACTATGCTTTAAGATTGCAAATAGAATTCTGAAATACATTTTTTTAATATAAAATTGATACTGTTTACCTAATATTAATATTGAGTTTGTTTGATATAATTATATAATATATCTATTTTTCAACTCGATTTTAACTAAGAAGACAAATCATAAATGATTTTACGAACCTATTATATTCTATTCCTTTTCTTTATTTTGACTGCTTCTATCACTAAAGGACAATTCCTTGATAAACAACATTATAAGCATCAAACAACCTTACAAGTATTAGAAAATATCGCTAGAGGAAAAGGTGATAATAGAAGCTTACCCATTTTAAAAATTTCTGAAGAACCTCAATATATTGCTAAGTATTTCCCAGGCAGTAGCAATCATTTTATTTACATAGATGAAAAGGTTTATGACTTATGTGTAGAGTTTGAAGAAGATTCATTAAGTGCACTCGCTTGTATTGTTGGACATGAATTAGGTCATTTTTTTGAAAACCATGCCAGTAACTTTGGGTTTTCAGACGATTCTGATTTACACTCCAACGAAGAATTAGAAGATAAAGCCGATCGTTTTGGTCTATTTTATGGAGCAATCGCTGGATATAAAACCCATTTACTTTTCCCTAAAATATTAACCAAGATCTACGAAAACTATCATTTAAGCGAACACCTTAAAGGATATCCTCCTTTAGAGGAAAGAAAAAAAATTGTTCTGAAGGCCATTACTGAAGTAGAAGGTTTGGTGAATATCTATCAGTTTGGGCAAAACCTTTATTCCTTTAAACAATATGAAGCAGCCCATAGCTGTCTAAACTATATCCTAAATCACTTTCCAAGTAAACTGATACACAACAACCTTGGAGTATGTAAATTAAACATCTATCTCAATAAAATTACAGATCAATCATTATACCCCTACATCTACCCTTTCGAGTTTGATGTTAGAGTAAAAAAGAAAGTCAAAACAAACCTTATTCATCGAGACATGCAATTTGATACTATCGATGAAGCTATAGAAGATTTCAAAACTGCGATTGATCTCGATCCTCATTATGAAACGGCATACATTAATCTAGCCTGTGCTTATTCAATAAGAGGAAACCAAGATGCTGCCAGTGGTACAATCATAGATTTACAACAACACCTTCAAGAAATCAATAAGAGTATATCAGAAAATGCTTATTTAATTCAAGGTATCAGTAGAGCATTAAATGAAAACTATAAATCTGCCGAAAGCATATTTAAACACCTTCATTCGGATAGTGACATCAATAACTATAATAAAAAAGTTTTGATGGCTGAAATGAATAAAGAAGCATCCTACTACGATAACTTTGTCGATTGGGTAAACTCTTTCTTTGAAGAAACTCCTGAGGTCTCTAATAAAAAAATAGTGTTTGATGCTTCAGAAGAAAAAATTGATAATACCCTACCAGAAGAGTTACAATTGGATAAGACCTACAACGAAATTGATCTAGGAAATTGGGCCGTTTTATACTATAAAGATGATGGCAAAGTAGGTAAATATATTTTTAGAAATAAAACCACCGAAGTATTAATGATTCAAGCCTTTGACTCTTATCAAGAGAGTACATCAAAAGGTATATCTATATATGATTCTATAGATAAAGTAAAAGATCTTGAACATTATGGAGCTCCTACTTTTCTTTGGAATGACAAGCCTTACATGATTCTTAATTATCAAGATGCAGGATTGGGTTTCACATTCGAAAAGAATAGAGTGGTAAATTGGTTTAGGTGGACGATAAATCACTAAAAAAGAGAGATGGTTTCATTCTAATTATGAAACCACCTCTTTTTTTATTTCAATTTTTTAAGCGACTCTGTAAAGTCTACATAGTATTTTTCTTGATCTATTGTAAGTAAAAATGGAGGATCTGATGTAGCATCAAATAACAATTCTACTTGAGATTTGGGTGCTTTTCCTACATAAATTGATAACACGTCATCATCAAATTTATATTGTCCTTTTAGCATTTCACTTTTATAGATTTTCACTTGTACTTTTTCTAAATCGGACTGAGCAAAACCCATCCCTTTATTCTTTTGTTCAATATCAATGCTATACTTTGCTATTGATGTGATTTGTGAACTAGGAAAAGAATTTGAATTTAAGTAGTAAATTCCAGCAAAAAGTACAATCAATACAGAGGCAGCAATAGCGGCTACTCTAGTATAAATAAATTGCTTTTTTTGATTCTCTTCCTGAGGGTGTTCTACTTTAAATACTACTTCTTTGGCTTCCGTTTTTTCATCTTCTGTATTCGATGATTCAAACGTCTTCAACCTCTCCTTTAATACTTTTCTTTTAACCTGCTCAATTAATAACTGCTGTGCTTCGATTTCTAATTTAAACTCTTCATCATTTTCTAATTTATTCTCTACATAGAGTTTTAATTCTTCAGATAATGAATTATTTAAATAGTCATCAATTAAAGTGGTTTTATCAGGAATAAATCGATTTTCAAAATCATTTAATTCCTTTTTTATTGAACCGTTTTCAATATGATTGATCAATAATTGATGCGCTTGAAAATCTTTTTTGAACTGTGCATCCTCTTTTAATTTTAAATCAAAAGATTCCACTTCTTCAGACGATAACTGATTTTCAATATAGGCATCAAATAATGTCGTAAGTTCTTGATTTTCCATACTACATTTCTTTAGATTTAAGCACTTTTACTGCTTCATTCCTTGCCTTTTCCATACATTTATTCAGTTGAGAAGTGGCCGATCTCGCATTAGCAAAACCCATTTGTTCTGCAATTTCTGCCATGGACATCTTCACTTTAGAATACTTGGATAAAATTAGGTCTTGGCATTTTTCTCCTAATTGACTGATGATTCCTGACAAATCATCAAACAGTTCATATTGTTCTTCATCAAAGTTTACCGATTCATCTAATAAAGAATTATCGTGATCTAATTCATCATTCTTTCCTTTATTATTCCTTAGGTAAACCCTCCATTGATTATAAGCCAGTGTATATATGTAGTTTTTAAGGTTGGAGTCTTCTCTCAATTTTCCTCTTTCGATATTCTTATGAAGATCAATAACTACATTCTGAAATATTTCTTTACCGGCTTCTTCATCACCTCCATTTTTTTTAATCAAATTAACTACCATAGATTGGTAATTAATATACAAATAAGACCATGCGGATTCTTTATGTCCACTAAGGTCAGTTAATAAAGACGATAAAGAGGATGTGTATTCTTGATGTACCATGATAACGTTTGGATTATAATCAATAATACAAAATTAACCTCAAACCTCAATATTGCACCCTAAGGAAAAATCGAAGTTTTCTTTAATTATTTGATAAATAATATAAACCTGAGTTCGTTTACTCATTACATTATATCATTAATAAAAAAAAGTCACCTTCAAAAATTAGAAAGTGACTTCATTTTTATAATTAAAAGACCTCTAAACGAGTTCCTTAGAACTTCTCTTCATGGCTTCACGCTGTCTCTGACGAGTGAACTCTTTTCTAGATTTTTCAATCTCAATTTTCTTTTCAACAGAACAAGGGTAATCAAACAAACAAAATTGTTTTATTTGATCGACAACCACCTGTGGAACCATATTTTCCCAAGCTTTATCACCTTGTTTGATCAATTGTAAAACTTTATCTGAAATAATATTGAGGTTCTCAGTATTACAATCTGATAAGTCCTCGATTTTATTCGCATCTTTCATCGCTTTAAATAAAGATCGAATATCTTTTTCAAGAACAATGTCGCTACTTGTCAACACTTTTGTTTCTTGGTGTTCATGATCTCTAGATAAAGAAGGATAAACATATAATTTGATATTCCTACCAAATAGATATCCAAATGCTTCCAATATTCCTCCTTTAAGGTGTTCGTAATATTTAGGAGTGAAAATGTACTCCAAGTTGTACATACCAACAGCAACACCAATTTTTCTACCTCTTGTAAATCGAGATAAATAGTTGGTTAATCTGTAGTACTCCTGATATTTGGAGATCATTACCGTGTAACCTAGAGAACATAACATATCGATACGGTCTAGGAAGTCACTCTCTGCTTTTTTCCTATCATCAGAAATCCTTAGATTGGCTAATGTAAGCTCGGCAACTGTTACAATATTATTTTCATCTACATCAGGATCGTTCTTAAAGTGCTCATAAGAACGTTCCATCATATCGATATTGACTTTAGTAATCGGTCTAAATCGACCTCTCAATACTAAGATGTTTTTCTTATATAGGAAATCTTGAGGTAAAGCTACTTGACCATCAGGACCAAACATTGTTGTTTTAGCTAATCCGTTTTTAACAAGTAATAAACTTAATAAACGGTTATCCACATCCATAAAGTCTGGACCAGTAACTCTTACAAAATTGACAATAATCTTATGAATACTCAGTTCATCCATTAGAGAACTTAAGAAATCATCCACATTGTCTGTCATGTAAAAACATGCATAGATAAGGTTTACACCTAGAATACCAATGGTCTCTTGTTGCATCAAAGGATCATTGTCCTTTAATTCAACATGTAGAACGACTTCATTTGCTCCACCATTTGGTTTGGTTTGGAACCTTATTCCAAGCCATCCGTGTCCTTGGTTGGTTCTATTAAAGTTTAACTGTTCTACGGTATCAGCAAAAGAGAAGAAGCATGTATCATCTGCTCTATTTGGAAGACGTTCTCCTAATAAGCTAAACTCCTTATGAAGCATTCGCTCTACTCTGCTTTGGCAAACATATCTTCCTCCTGGCTCAGGGCCATAGATTGCATCGGAGAAAGCCATATCATAAGCCGACATTGTTTTAGCGATTGTACCTGAAGCGGCACCTGCTTTAAAGAAATTTGCAGCTACATCTTGTCCTGCTCCAATTTCTGCAATTGAACCATAAATATTAGGATCTAGGTTTATTTTTAAAGCCTTTTCCTTGGTGGTCAATTTGTTGAATCCCATATTAATTAGGTACTCTGTTTATGCGTGTAAATATATTCAGTGCTGGATGTGAGACACTCTATGAGAATAACTCTCGAACACTGTGTAATGTTATAGAAGTTATACAAATACAGTACCTCATTGTCACATTGCAAAGGTAAATTTTATTTAGAGAAAATATCTATTAAAATAGATACATCTTTTATATTAATGTAATTTTTACACTAATTATTATGAAAACGAATTTTTAATATTGAATTCATAATAATAAAGTATAAAATAACCATAGTATTTAAAAGAGTTGCACATCTATTATTTGTTTAGCAATTGAAATAGCAACGTATTAAGTTAAATAATTAAAATGCTCCATAAATTTTTCTGATAATCCATTCTGAGAAAAGAAGTACAAAGATAAATGTCAACATCCAAAATGTAGATCCCAACTCTTTATAAGTTTCTTCTGCATGAATTTTTTGAGGTGCTTTATTTCCTTTTAATACATCAGAAAAGGCATCAATAGTGGCCTCTTCATAAAAAACGCCACCTGTTTTATCAGATATATTCCTTAGTAAATCAAAATTTGCAGTAGGATTCAATGCTTCCAGCTCCATTGTTTTCACAGTAAAATTACCTTTTGCAACTTCTGTTTTACCTTCAATTTCTGTGGAGGCTTTAAATGAGTAAACACCTTCGGATAAATCAGATAAATGATATTTAAAGTAAGGAGATGAGTTTAAGAAAGTATAAGTTGATTTTTCTCCTTTATCATTCTGGATAACCAAATCAATAGTCTGTCCATAAATCGATTCATAGATATCGTTATATACTTCAGTTTCAATCACTACATCTTCAATATCAGAATATTCGGATTGAGTTGTATTGACTCTAAATCTTCTCTTATCTGTTTTAGTAGATAGATATTGAATGACTTTACTAATCAATTCATCTACCGCTTCATCATCTTGATTTAGCAGTCCTTCATGCAATCTCCATTGCCACAACCCAGTACCAACGGTTACAGCCGTCTTCACATCATTGTTTTCACCTATCATCATAAAAGGTTTAGAAGTAGTTACACTCCCAATTTTATGATACATCAAAACGTTTCCAGATTTTACTGTATATTCTCCAAAAGGAACCTCTACAGGAGGCATACGTTCCAATGTTTTCTTTTGTTCTTTTTTATAAGTGAAGGTTTTAAAATCATCATTAAAAGCTACAGTTACTTTATCTTTTTGACCTCTATAGCCTTTAATCATCAATAAATCGTTTTGAGCATTAAATAAATTGATGTCCGTTTTATCGCCAACAATATACCAAATAGGCAACCCCTCCTTCAAGAACTTTTTGATAAGCAACCCTGCTTTCTGTTTGACATTAGGGAATTCGTGAAGGATGACCAAATCATATTTAGCCGTTTTATCGTAGCCTATTCCATTTTTGAATTTTAAGCCAGGAATATAAATATGTAGCTCGTAATTTTTATTTTTTTCCACACCCGCACGAATTGCCTTGATATCCGGATGAGGGGCGTTGGCAATTAATAAAATCTTTTCCTTCCCTTCGATCACCTCAACATAAGTTGATTTCACGTTGTTCTCTTTCGAGAACTCTCCATCTAAATTTCTAACTGATACCGTAAATTTCTGATATCCTTTTTTCTTTGCTTCAACTAAGAATTCTATTTGTTCGAATCCTTTTTCGTTAGCAATCTTATATCTTTTTCTCTCTAAGATTTTACCATTATTACTTAGTGATACTTCAACAATTTTTCCAACAAAGCCTTCATTAACTACCTCAGCGATCACAGGAAATTTATTCCCCATATAAGCTATTTTATTTGCATAGACATCTTTGATTTGCAAATCAATCTGAGGAATAGTATCACCAATACCTACCGTATAAACTGGCACTACAGAAGGCACATATAAAGGAGAAAAACCTTGATTAAAAATACCATCAGTAACAAGGGTAATACCTGCTAGATTCTCATGTTCATTTAATTCTTCCAACTTTTGAATCGAATTACTCAAATTGGTCGATTTATGATTAAAGGTAAGCTGTTCAAGATTCTTCTTTTCGATCAACTCACCATCCAAGTTATAGAACTTTGTGGTGTAACCATTAGCTTCCAATTCCTCTGCTGTCCCTTTTATCTTACCCATTAATTTTTGGACATTTTCTAAAGGAAGTGTGGCAATCATAGACTCAGAATCGTCTATAATGTAAGATATGATTGGCTTTTCGAAATAACGCTGCAGACTCTTAATCATAGGGTCCAACAACAAGAAAAATATCATTAATAGGGCAGTAAACCTCAATACAATCAAAATTCTATTGATGTTTAATGTCCAAACTTGTTTCTGAGTATAGTAAAAATAAGTGGCGGCAGCACATAGTGCTATTCCTAAAAACATCCACCACCAAGAGTATTCTATATAAAGTCCATTCATGGATTTAGATTTCCGACTTCTATTTTAAAATTTGTCGATTGCTACATTCATCTATTGATGAAAAAATTCTAATAACCTGATTTGATTGATCGAGATTACTTACTTAAAAGTTAAAATCTATTCTTAGAGTATGCAATAAAAAAGGGACTTATTTACTAAATCCCCTCTATATATCTTGATATTTTATTTTTTAGATCTTATTGATAATTCTCTGAAGCGTTAAAACCAAACAAAACACCTTCGTTTACTTTGTTGATCATTAGTTTTGCCCCACCAACAAATGAAGGAGGAAGTGAATACACATAACTAAGCACATAGTATTGCACTAAGGTTTTATTTTCTTCTATTTCATAATAAAAAGTGATTTGCCTTGTAAGGTAAGTCGTCTTTTGCATCATTACACGATCAAAATTAAAACCTACTTTCACTACAGTTTCCGTAGGCTTAATTGTTTTATTATCCCACGTAATTTCCCCCAATGTAGAAATCATGCTTTTCACATGAGGTTGATCTACTTCATCATCAGCAGAAAACACATCTACTATAAACTCGTACGTTGGGTTAAATTTGCTTCCTTCTGCCTCAAATAATTTATCTATTTTAGATACAGAATAACCCTCAATACTTTTTTTCTGAAAACCTTCTGATAACAATTGTTCCTTAGTAAAAACAGGTCGTGAAAGCATTGCCGTACCTCTTGACATCAAAAGATAAAACTCTCCTTTTTTATCCTCCTTATTATGCAAAGCATCGTAGATCCATTGATCATTATTGAAATCTTTCTCTTTTGGAAATATAGGTTTTGTTGAAGGATCGTAACAGACATTATAAATCTGAACTTTATGATCAGATACTTTTTCTTGATCGATAATGTATTTCGAACTTTCCTCTTGATCTAAAGAAAATTGGGCTTGTACAAAAAAAGGAAAAAGTAAGATTAGGGTTAAAAAAGGCTTTTTGATGTTCATGTTAGTCAATGCTTTTCATAATAAATAATATTGTTCTTACTACGTAAGTTACAATAAATGCCACTAACATACCTTGATAAAAGTAAGACATTTTAGGCTCTTCTTGAATTACGTACATCACCCCTAAAAAAACAGGGATATAGCCAATAACAAAAAATGTAAAGAACTTTAATTCTCTAAAAACAATTGACCAATTCATTTCTTTTTACGTTTTCTATTTGAAGATTTTTTAGAAGTAGATGACTTAGAAGGTGTTTCTTCTGATTTGTCTGTAGCTTTTTTCGAAAATTGGATTCCTAAAAAACAAGCACCTGATAACATAAACAACCAATAACTGGCCAAGATACCATGGTGAAAAGTTTCATTTACCCCAATAATGAAAAAGGCAGCACCAAGTGCTACCAATATCGTTTTTTTCATGTTTTAAAGATTACTCTACGTACACTGAACCAGTCACTTGAAGAATTTCGTAATTCTCCGGATCGTTTTGGTTTGCACGCATACCTTTACCCGTTACAATTTCATATTCGGTAGTAATTTTCACATTATCATCTGTAAAAATATCACCTGTTTCCTTATTGAAGTGTAACGTATCTGTTTCTAATTTTTGTCCTTTTTTATAATCTTCCAATACCACATTAGAATAAACTGTATACATGGTACTGTCAGCTGTATAGATAGCACTATCGGCAATTAAGTGAGATGATTCTTCACTAGATTCTTGATCATAAGTAACAATATCAATCCCCTCTGGATACCTCTCGTTACCGTTTTTGTAACGCATCTGTACTTTTGCTTTCAATTTATTTTTCGGCACTGCATCCTCGGTATGCATTGTTTCAATATTAAAAGCAGTATAATCTGGAGTATCCACTCCTAAAGCTATTTGTCTTGCTTCTTTCTTAGTTCTTGTTTTTTTACCACAAGAGAATAATGCTGCTGAAGCAATTAATAATATAAATATTTTCTTAATCATTGTTTGTCTTGTTGTTATGTGAAAACACTTGACACTACAAAAATATACATTAGATTGATCTTTGTAGTGAGATTAACAGTATTTTAGTTTTTATCACCTAATTTCTTCGATCTATAGTACGTATTTCTGTTTTGTTATCAACTGAAGAAACCAATATGAATTGTTGTAACTCAGGTTTATAGATAATCTCTACCTCCTTATCATTTGATATTGGAGAAGAGATAAACGGTTGACCATTAGAATAGAATAGGTAGGCCTTTTGTTCTTTCGGGAAAGTAATGACAACGATTTCGGCATCTACACCAAAATCAAAATATTGACCAATCACTAAAGAGTTTTCTTTAAACTGTTTGGTAAAAAGTTGCTGTCCCCCGCTGTTCATCACCTGTAAATGTCCATATCTTTGGTTCAAAATCAGATAATTTCTATTTCTAGCTTCATCAATCAACAATTGGAACCTTCTATTCGATGCTCTATCACCAAGCATTTCATTTTTCAATACCTCTCCTTCTGCGTTCAACTCTACAATCTGACCAATTTTAGAAATAAAGGCAATTTTGGTATCTCCTAGTGTAGCATCTTCCTCAACGAATAACTTAGGCGATACTTTCTTTTTGAACAATTTAGGGAAACCTTTCATGTAATTTCCTTTATGGTCAAACAGAATTAATTTACCTTCACTAGAAAGTGTAATGACGTATTTTTTAGCATTGGACTCGAAGACAAATGGAGGCATACATAATCTATGTAACGTATTCACAGGTTGCCATTTTCCTTTTAATTGACCATCCAAATCAATACCATATATATTACCTAATGTGTCTACAGCTAATACGACACCTTCTGTATTTTGATAGAATTCTTTACTACCATCGGCATGCCATGGCAACCATTTTAAATATTCTATCTGAGAAACATCTGGAAGTTGTACTGGAAAATCATTAAAATATTGTGCCTCTCTATTGAGGTGTAATACTTTATTGTTCTGACTAACAAAAAGTGATGCTTTATGTTCAGTATCCCAAATCAATTCTGGTTTAGAAGATAGTAAAGAATCAAATTCTTGATAAAAAACCGTATCTCCTGTAAAGTTATAGGCCTCTAAAATGTTTTCTTTATCAATCAAAGCAAACCCTTCCGGGTTACCCATTTCATTATTAAATAAGAATGGTGGATATTTTAAATCAACACCAGTTTCTCTAGAGAATAATAATTCTGTACTTTTTGTTTTTCCTTCTTTTAGGTCACCACTAAACAATGCTGTCCACTCAAACTCTTTGTTGTTATATGACCACACCTGAAAGTTCAAGCTCAATAATAATTGTCTATAACGGGTAAGATATTTCTGGTAGGGTTTCGAAAAGCTATTCATCATAGAAGACCAAGAAGCAGTGGTGTTCATCACAAAAGAGGCTTTCGATTGCAAGCTATTCAGCTTTGTCACCAATTCCTGAAATCTTTTTTGCTTCGACCATCTTCTTTTAATCAACCAATCATTAAGCCACTTCGAAAGTATAGGAAGATCAGTAGCAACTACTAAAAATTTATCTACTCTTACTAAATAGGTGGCCTCGCTGTTAGCGTCAAACTTTTGGCCGAACACCATACCTGTAAGGTTATTTACTTTTAATCGAAGAATAGAAAAACCATTTCGGCCAATGATCTCTGCTTTTTGTTGATTGGATTTTTCATAAGCCCTTTTCAAATCAATTAAATCTTTATCGATACCGATTTGATCATTCACTTGAAAAAAATAAATATTACTCCAATCCCTTCCTGTTACTGAAGGTACAATTGCTTTTACAAAATCCCCTTTTAAATGATGCGTAATCAGCGTAGGATCTATGCCATTAGTATCAAATAGTTTATTTTTTTGCTGAAGAAAAGTTGGATTGTTTTTGATAGAATAAGCTTGAGATGATTTAATAAATCCGTCTACATCGTTCACATTCCATCTTTCATAAAAGGCTATATCGTCCGTCATTAATCTATGCGCCAAATCTTTTGATGAACTCAGTGTCTGATCGACATAAGACAAGAAACTATTTGGATCTAGTGTATTATGGGCTTTAATAGAAACTTCATTTTTCTTTTCAGTACATTCGAATAATTTTAAACCAAAAGTATAATCCATCAAGCTTGGAAAAGGATGAGTCACCCCTAAATTATTCATACTCTCAAACCAATCCACAACTGCATTAGAACGAATCCAAACATTCACCCCGTCTGCTAAAGATGTATTGTATTCCTTAAAATTTTGATTTAGGGTTTGAAAATAATATTCGTCATAAAAACGCTCACCATCATTTCTAATAGCTTCTTCTATCCATAAAGCATCAGTAGAGGCTACAATAAAATTCCTGATTTTGGCGACAGATAATAATGATCCATTCAATTCGAATTCTTGTACTTCAACACCTTTGTATTTTCTGTTAAAGCGTTTATTAGGTAAACTCTTTAATTGCTGAAAATAGTCGATATAAAAACGTTCTTCTGTTGGGATATAAAATGACCAAGAAGTGGGTTGACTACCCGTCGAATTTAGGGAAAAATAGACATTCCCTTTCACTCCTAAAGTAGGGTTTTGAACGGCAGAATCGAGAAGAATTAAAAACTTTGAGAGTACTTTATCAGATTGTTTTCCGCCTCCGAGGCCCTTTACAGCATTAAAAAAAGAAGATGAATCTTTTACAGATAGAAGTTCTGAAGGGTGTTCCACTTCTACCAAAGCAATAGCTTCACTTGCTACCACATGCCAAATGTCTGTTTCGTAGGAGGATTTCCTGGTATTATCAATAAAATAGAACCCAATAAATATAAATACTAGGGCTATTAATTGAGTGAATAAAAGCTTTTGATTGTCGTTTAATTTAGGCAAGGGAAAATGTGTTTATTATCCTTTACTTTTAATGTTCATCTGATCTAATAACTCTTCTAAAATACGGTTATATAAAGCATCAGATGCAGTACGTTTCGTTACTGCTTTACTTGCATGCACAACAGTACTATGATCTCTACCACCAAACTGATTACCAATAGATTTTAATGGTTCTTTAGTGTATTCTTTAGAGAAATACATGGCTATTTGTCTTGCTTGAGCAATATCTTTCTTTCTTGTTTTCGATTTTAGTTCGTCAACTGAAATACCAAAATACTCTGCTACAATTTGTTGGATAAACTCAATGGTAATTTCTTTCTCTGTATTTCTGACGATATTCAACAAAGCATTTTTAGCCATGTCCAAATCTACCTGCTTTTGCATCAAGGATGCATTGGCTACTAGAGAAACTAACGTTCCTTCTAACTCTCTGATATTAGAGTCGATATTGTAAGCTAAATATTCAACAACATCATCAGGAACCATCACTCCCTCAGACATCAATTTTTGTTTTACAATCGCTACACGAGTTTCAAAATCTGGCTTTTGAATATCTGCAGTTAATCCCCACTTAAATCTTGACAATAAACGATCTGTTAAGCCTTCCAAGCTTCTTGGAGGACGATCGGAAGTCATGATTATCTGTTTACCATTTTGATGCAAACGGTTAAATATGTGGAAGAAATTTTCCTGAGTTTTTTCCTTTTTAGCAAGGAACTGTATATCATCTACAATAAGTACATCTACTTGTAAGTAGTAGTTGGTAAACTGCTGTACATTATTGTTCTTTAATGCTTCAATAAATTGAGTAGTGAACTGTTCAGACGACACATACAAAACGAATTTTGATGGGTCACTGTACTTCACTTCATTACCTACTGCTTGTGCTAAGTGTGTTTTACCAAGACCAACACCTCCATAAACTACTAATGGATTAAATGCGGTAGCTCCTGGCTTTTTAGCAATAGCGATACCCGCAGATCTTGCCAAACGGTTACAATCTCCTTCAATAAAGGTCTCGAAAGTATAAGTAGGATTTAAATAAGATTCTCTATATGTACTTTCTTGTGCATTAGGGACTCTAAAGTGATCTACAAAACCATCCATGTTTCCACCCTGAGGAGGAGTTTGAGGACGATGTTGGTGTTGTTGCTGCTGCTCTTCCATCATTCTGTTTTGCTGAGAATTACGGTATTGAGGCATAGCATTATTACCACTTTTTCTATACTGAGGAGGATTTTGATAGCTATTTGATTGCGTTCCCCCTAAAGATTCCCTCTTATTTGGTTGTTGAGGATTTTGACTTTGTGGATTATTCTGAGGTGATGGATTTTGCGCCTGTTCACCCCAAAGGTTGTTTCCAATATTGTTTGGAGGAGGCGTTCCATATGAAGAGTTACCTTGATTAGAATTATAGAAATTATTTCCATCAGGGTAACCTTGCATATCGTTATTAGATGCAGGGTTTTGAGAAGGTGTATTAAATCCTTCATTCTGCATATAATTTGATCTATTTTTTTCTAGATTCTCCTTCGCATATGGGTTTGGATTTGCAGGTCTTTGTTGCTGTTGCTGCTGTTGTGGATTAAATCCACCACCTTGCATTCCCCCTTGAGAAGGATTCTGATTGGTATTTTCTTGATATGGAGAATTGAAATTCCCTTGATTAGGAGTTCTTCCTTGTTGTTGTTGTGGCGAATTAAATTGTTGAGGATTGTACCCTGAATTTTGATTCATATTTCCATATGATGAAGATTGATCAAAATTCTGTTGCTGTTGTGGAGCCTGTTGGCCTCTTTGTAATGTAAATGGAGCATTTTTAGGTCTACGAGTCATCATCATAGAGTACTCCAATTTACCTTGTGGTCCTAAAACAGCACTAATTGCTTTTTTAAGAACGTGTACATAATATTCTTCAAGCCATTCATAGAAAAAAGGACTTGGAACAGCAATGGTTAAGACATTATTCTCCAATTTAACGGGTTTAATAGGTATAAACCACGTATGAAAACTCTGTGCAGAGATTTCATCTTTAATAATATCTAGGCAACTTCGCCAAACTGCAACACCATCATTTCCCATGTGTAAAATCCTCCTCTTGTTAGGCTCAAAATATTAATGAAACAATATGCTAAAATAATGCTTTTACTCTAATAGTTCTAAAGTTATAAACAATAATTAGATAAAAATTAAAGTATTGACACTAAATAATGAACACAATAATTCCTTGATTGATGACAATTTAAATATTGGATATAAAAAAGCCCAAATCTTTTTAAAAGATTTGGGCTTATATTTCTTGTCATCTAATAGACTATTCCGCTGAAGGAACAACTGAGATGAAAGATCTTCCCAATCTTGACTTTTTGAACTCTACAGTTCCGTCAACTAGTGAGAACAATGTGTGATCTTTACCCATACCTACGTTTTGACCTGGGTGGTGCTTAGTACCACGTTGTCTAACTAGGATGTTACCAGCTTTTGCAAACTGACCTCCGAAAATTTTCACACCAAGTCGTTTACTTTCCGACTCTCTACCGTTTCTTGAGCTACCCGCTCCTTTCTTGTGTGCCATGTTTTTTTATCGTTAGGAATTTCGGTTCCAAATAAATTAGTTAGAGATACCTTCGATAAGGACTTTTGTGAAATGTTGTCTATGACCGTTTTTCACTCTGTATCCTTTTCTTCTCTTTTTCTTGAAGACGATTACTTTTTCGCCTTTCACGTGACCAAGTACTTTACCTGTCACTTTAGCACCTTCTACAGTTGGTGCTCCTACTGATACATTATCAGCGTTATCAACAAGAAGAACCTTTTCAAATTCTACCGCAGCACCCTCTTCTTGATCAAGTTTGTGCGTGTAGATGTATTTATTTTCTTCAACTTTGAATTGCTGACCTGCTATTTCTACAATTGCGTACATTATGTCTTCGATTATAATTTCCCTCGAAATGCCTGCAAATGTAACTCTATTTTTTCGGATAGACAAACATTTTATGATTAAAACATTGAAGATTAATCCTTAAAGAATTTAAATACTCCTTATTTGGGCGAAAATCAATGATTGCATACATTAAATAATTCTAAAGAATAAAAATATTCGCTTAAAAGTGAATGAATACTTCTGTAATACACACGTAGTTACTAATCTTAGAAAATTACAATAAAAAGTCTTTCGTAAAAGAGTCTTTCTTCCATTTTTTATTTCGTATTTTTGTGTTATCCTAATTTTATTAAATAAATCAGAACTCACTAACACAATTTATAGTATATATAATAAAGGGCCTTTTATTTAAAAAATAAGAGGACTTACATAGCACAACATATTAGTACTTATGAAAGAGATTAATAAGGAGAAAAAACAGGACATTAAAGATATATTTAAAGATACTAGCTCGGTTGAAACAAAGAATAAAAAGAAGTTCCAACTTATCCGAAGAGATAATTTCGGTAATGTTATATTTTTAAAGAGAATGCTCATTGGCACTTTAGCGGCCTTAACCTATCCCCGATTAAAGTTGCATAACAACTTACAAGTTGAGGGAATGGAGAAGTTAAAAGACCTTCCAAAAAATAATGTTCTATTTGTTTCCAACCACCAAACATATTACACTGACGTTATTTCTTTTTATCACATTTTCGCAAGTGCTAAATGGGGATTTAAAAAAGGAGTTGCTCCTTTACCTATATATATGTTAAACCCAAGGGTGAATACTTATTATGTAGCAGCTGAAGAAACGATGAAACAAAGTGGTATAATACCTAAAATATTTTCATTGGCGGGAGCTGTTACGGTAAAGCGTTCTTGGAGAGCACAGGGTAAAGATGTAAAAAGAGGTGCCGATATTAATGCTCCTTTAAAAATTAAAAAAGCATTGGATCAAGGTTGGTTAGTTACTTTCCCTCAAGGTACAACAAGTCCTTATGCTCCAGTGAGAAAAGGAACGGGTAACATAATTAAAAGTTACAACCCAATTGTTGTTCCTATTGTTATTGATGGTTTTAGAAGAGCTTTCGATAAAAAAGGATTGTTATTTAAGAAAAGAGGTACCAAACTTAAAGTACAAATTAAAGACCCAATCCAATTCTCTGCGGACGCAAGTGTTGATGAGATTGTCACTAAGATTACAAATGAAATTGGTCAAAATCCAGATGATAAGCCTAATTTTAGCTAACTATCTGAAAAACGACAATTTATAATTTAAATTAAAACGGATTATTTTGGAATTATTCAAGTAATCCGTTTTTTTGTTATATGATTTGTAACAGATTAATATTTTGACTCTTTGCCATTTTCAAATATTTTTTTGCACTCAATCTATTTTTATGAAATAACAATAACTTTCTGACGTTACTTATATAGCTGATTCAGCGATACCTATCATAATCATGAAAAAAATTACCTTATTACTATTAAGTATATTTTTTGTACTTATTACGTATACTGACTCTCTTGCAACATTTACCCCTCCATTTTGGGATGGAGTTTTGTTAGCTAACAAATCTGATGATCAGATCTCTGCCTTTGTAGATAAAACTGAACAAATTAATGAATTAGTCATTATTGCTAATATTAATGGAAAAACCATTAAGCATCCAGTCAAAGATTTTGGAAGGATGTTAAAGGTAAATGTTCAGCCCAATTCTAAAGTCACTGGCTTCATTATGGTGAAGAAACTAGGATTCGTTGTTGCTTCTGTAAAAGTACACGACATCATTTCTTCTAATCAGCATTACCTTTTAGCAAGAAGTGCTGTGATGAAAAATATGGACCAACAAATCGGTTATCAGTTTACTTCCAAAACGTATACTTCTGCTCCTTCGAAGGCTGCTATTACTTCAAACAAACAAAAACACGATGATGTTTTAGATGCCGGACAGGTAGGTGCTGGATTTGTTTTAAAAGAAAACAGAAAAAACAAAAGACATAGAGGGGAAGCTACTCTAGAAGAACTACCAACAACTGAGGAATACAAAGAAGAAAAGGTTGAAGTAGTAGCCACAAGAGGGCCTGCCAAAATCAGAAAAGCTTCGAGTTTAGCTCATTTTGAAAAAGTAATCTATAACTCCCTATTCCCTAAATATATTAAAGGAAAGAAAAAAGAACCCACACGTCAAGGTGTTTCTGTTAAAAAAGATGCTCTAAGTTTTGACTCTGATTACCATGTAGTGAAAGATCATGATAGCTGGCTATACTTAGAACACAAAAGAAAGAGTTCAGAAATGGCTTTTGATGGAGAATATTTATTTGAAATAAATACAGATTATTTTGATATACAATATAAAAATGAAGAAGAAGTGTTGTCTTTCTTAGATAAACACTACATCTCCATGAAACCTCATAACAAGAAATTATTAGGTTTTTATTATAGAGGTCATGAAATCATCGCTTTAAAATCTTATCAACCGTATTATGTTCAAATGACTAATCAGAATTTAATGAAAGTAAAAACAGGTGGCAAAACATATACTTTCTACTCTGATAAAAAATACCTTGTAGTGAAAGAAAACGGTAAGATTCTACATAAACTGAGTAAAGACATTCTTAAAATTGATTCCCAATTTTATTACAACAATTAATTAATATTGTGTAATTACTGTCTTTTTTATATAAAATATATTAAATTTAATGACTACCTTTGTTAGTCGTAACTTGATATTACTCCACAATTACTCAATATTTAATAATTTCATTGTATAATGAATTCCAAAAAATCTACTTTTTTCTTAGGTCTATTTTTATTAGTACTGTTTGGATTCGCACCAACCTCTGACTGGGACGGAGTGCTGTTAATTACCAAAAAAGATAATAAATTTTATGCATTTGTAGACCAAGTATCTTCTACAGAAGAGCTACAAATCATATCTTATTTAGACGACAAAAGAACATCTACACCTATCAATTCTAAAGGTGATGTTGCTGAACTTCCAATGACAGAGAATAGCAAAGGATATGTTGCTGTAAAAAAAGGCAATCAGATTGTCTCATCTGTTTTGATCAACCAAATTCGTTACTCTGACAATGACTATTTTGAAGAAAGAGTAGCAAAAGCAGGTGGTAGTTTAGCTGCTGCAACCGTTGCGTCTTCAACTCAAACAAAAGAAGAAGAACCGGTCGTTAAAGATAACCAACCTATTACTCCTCCTGCAGAAGTAGAAGAAAAAGATTCTGTTGAAGTGGTAACAGTAGTTAAAGAAACAGAAGAAGAAGAGGAAATCGAAATAGATATTCCTGAAGAAGAAGCAGCCTCTAGTACATTTGAAATGTCAGTTTATGAAGAGTTTTTAGTGTACAACCACTATAAACACAGCATGAAAAATGTCGACGAAATCAAATCAAGAGACGATCTTACTCCTGAAATTATCGAAGAAGCTAAATATTTAGAAGGCGAATTCGAGGTATTAAATGATTATTACTCTTGGCTTCACCTTAAAGACAAAGAAAAAGGAGATGAATGGGCTTTCGATGGCGAATACCTTTTCAAAATTATCCCGAAATACTTTGTCCTAAAAGATACTGAGAAATACGAACTTAAAGTATTTAGAGACGAACACGATGTTAGAGTAAAACCTCACAACAAAAAATGGGTGGGCATCTACTTTAGAGATCACTTATTATCTGAATTCAAATCAGAAGATGGTTACACTTTCAAAAAGGTAGATAACAATAACTTCAACATCAATATCATGAAACATGAGTATAAAGTAAATTGCTCACCGGATCATGTAACTATAAGAAAAGATGGTAAAGTTATAGAACACTTCAACACAGAATCTCTTAAAGAGGAACCTGTACCAGTGTTTGACTAACCAACCAACCAAAAAATCCACTTCAATTATGAAGTGGATTTTTTTTATAATCTATTTTCTAAAACCAATAACTAATAATGTTTTTCCAATTCTTTTTTGATTTAAAAAAATAATGTATACATTTACATACCGACCAGTTGGTTTGTTATCAAAAAGAAAATGGAGAAAGACACTAAATCACATATTATCGAGGTAGGTATTCGGCTTTTTCAAGAAAAAGGCATGAATAGAGTTTCTTTAAATCAGGTGATCAAGGAAACTGAATTATCTAAAGGAGCATTTTACCATCACTTTAAAAACAAGGAAGAATTGATTGTTGCTTGTGTGATGGCTTTTTGGGATAATCTATCGAAGGAATTTTTAAGTATTCCATATCAAGAATTATCCTTTAGAGAATTGCTTGATTTATTGCTACAACAATATCATATGATATTGAATTCCATGGAAACCAACGGAGAGAATGCATTTGAATTCTATATGAATATTCTCTTCTACATCAAAAACGATAATAAGCTATTAGATATGAGTAAGGGGTATTTTACTCAATACAATCAAATCCTTTCCCACTGCTTATTAGAAGATCAGAAAAAAGGAATTATCAGAGAGGACGTGGATATTCAAACTACTGCACAACATGTATCTATAGCTTCAGAAGGTTTTGCTTTAATGGCCTTTTCAAAGATCTACGATGATCCTATTCCTGTAATCGAAAAAATTTACCATCAGATATATAATTCAATTAAAAAGTAAAATGAAAAAATACATTGCACTAAGCTTCGCTTTATTAGCGTGTATCTCTACGACATTTGCACAAGATGCGAAAGAGATAATAACAAAAATGTTAGACCAACAAAGAGGAAAAAGTAGCTACGTAAATATGACAATGAAAGTGGTCAGGCCTACTTGGACTAGATCGATGGAAATGAAATCATGGTCTAAAGACACAGATAAGTACTTTTTAATTTTGATTACCTCACCAGCAAAAGACAAAGGTTCTGCTTCTTTAAAAAGGCAAAAAGAAATGTGGAGTTGGACACCTAGTATTGAAAGAACTATCAAAATATCTCCTTCAATGATGAGTCAGTCTTGGATGGGTTCTGATTTTACTAACGACGATTTAATGAAAGGTTCTTCGGTGGTAAACGATTACACTCAGAAGCTTTTAGGAAAGGAAACGGTCAATGGTGTCGAATGCTATAAAATAGAACTGATTCCTCATGAAGATGCAGCAGTAGTGTGGGGAAAAGTAGTGACTTGGGTATCTACAGATGGACATTACAACCAAATGAAAGTTGAGAATTATGATGAAGATATGTACTTGGTTAATACTATGAATAATTCTGAATTAAAAGAAATTGGTGGACGTTATATGCCTACTCGTATGGAGATGATTCCTGCAGATGAGGAAGGCAAAAAGACCATTATGATCTATCATGATGCAAAATTTAATCAGAAGATATCAGAAAGCTTCTTTACACAACAGAATATGAAAAAAGTTAGATAATCTCTCCTATGCTTATAACTAAGATTGCATGGCGAAATCTATGGCGAAATAAAAGAAGAACAATTACCAGTATCTCTTCTATCTTCTTCGCTGTGATTTTAGCCATCCTGATGAGATCTCTTCAAGAGGGTTCTTATCAGCAAATGATTGATACTGCGGCCCGATTTTACATGGGCTATGGACAAATCCATATGAAAGGATACTGGGAAGATAAATCAATTAATAACCTAATTGAAGACAAAGCCGACATCAGAAAAACTGTTCTTGAAAACCCTAATGTCACTGAGGTTTTTGGTAGATTAGAGACCTATGCAATGGCAGCGACAGATTCTATGACCAAAGGTGTAATGGTGGTTGGAACTGAACCTAAAGGGGAAAATCAGCTTTGTAATTTATCGTCAAAAGTAATTGAAGGTGAGTACTTATCTGATGATTCTAAGGCGATACTAATTGGAGAAGGATTGGCCAAATACTTACAGCTTCATGTAAATGACACTATCGCTTTATTAGGACAAGGATACCATGGAGCAAGTGCTGCCGAGTTGTTTCATATTGGAGGAATTATCAAACATCCCAATCCTCAAATGAATAATCAGGTAATTTATATGACACTACCTACAGTTCAGCATTTTGTATCGGCCGATAATATGATCAATACCTACATACTAAATATTAATAATGACATTGATCAAACGGTAGTGGATATCAGAAATACAATATCAAAAGAGGATTACGAAGTGATGAGCTGGTCGGAACTCTCTCCAGAAATGGTTAACCTGATAGAAACAGATAGAGCCGGTGGAAAATTAATGATTGGTATACTTTACGTCGTTATTGCCTTTGGGATCTTTAGTACCATACTCATGATGACTATTGAGAGAGTGAGAGAATTTGGTATTCTTACTGCAGTAGGAATGGAAAGATTCAAGATATATAAAATGCTAGTCACCGAAGCATTAATGATTGGGGGTATTGGTATTGCCGTCTCCTATCTGATAGGTTATCCAATTTTATTGTACATGGAAAGTCACCCAATTTATCTTTCTGGAGCACAAGCTAAAGCAATGGAAGATATGGGTATGGAAGCAGTCCTTCAATTTACAGCAAACATTGATATCATTTTACCTCAAGCAATAAATATGTTTGTCATCATGATATTGTGTACGCTTTATCCTATTTACCATGTATCTAAGCTTAAAACTGTAGAAGCTATCCACTCTTAAGGTTTAATGATTATGATGATAACAAAAATATCCTGGAGAAACGTTTGGAGAAACAAACTCCGAAGCGGTATACTGATTGCATCCATTGCGATAGGCCTTTTAGGGGGAATCTTTACGATGGCTGCAATCAATGGAATGATGGAATCCAAAGTAGAAGAAACTTTGGTAACAGAGCTGGCAAATGCTCAAATTCATAAAAAGGGATTTGAGGTCACCAATAACTTTTCAGATTCAATTCCTCAGTTTAAAGCTATCTTAAACAAACTAGATAGTGATAGCATCCTTAAAATCAACTCTCCAAGAGTGGTGATTAACGGTATGGGAAGTTCTGCAAACGATAGTCAAGGTCTTAAAATTATTGGCATTGATCCTGATAAAGAACGTAAGGTAACGGACATCGAAAAGTTCTTTAAAGAAGGTGATTATTTCGAAGGTAAAAGAAAAAATCAGATTGTAATTGGTGCTTCTTTGGCGAAAAAACTAAAGGTGAAAATCAGATCGAAGATTGTGATTGCTTATATGGGTCCTAACAAGGAAATGATCAATACAGCTTATAGAGTGGTGGGTATTTTCTCTACCTCTTCCCCAGAATTTGATAAATCTGTCGCATTCGTGAGAAACAAAGACATATGGAGAAATACAGGTGAGGAATTTATTCATGAGATCGCTTTTGCCTCAGAAGATGGAGGTACTTTCCCTGAAAAAATTACCAAAAGAATTCAATCCACGATCAACGAGGATGGGTTAAACGTTCAAACTTGGAAACAAATTGCTCCTGAGTTGGCGACCATTGCAGAGTCTGGAAACACCCAGAGTTATATTATCCTTGGTATTATCCTTTTTGCTTTAGGTTTTGGTATTCTTAATTCGATGACCATGGCCATTTTCGAAAGGTCGAGAGAACTAGGTGTATTAATGGCCGTAGGTTTAAACCGTTCAAAAGTCTTCCTCATGATTGTACTGGAAACGATTTACCTATCTATGATTGGTGCAGCTATCGGAGGTGTTTTAGTCACTGTATTAATCAATTACTTTGGGGAACACGGATTAAAATATGCCGAAAGTAGTATGGGTGGTTTCAGTAACATCCTCTACCCTAACCTACCACTAGAATCATTTATTCCTTTATTCTTTATGGTATTGCTTACCGCAATTGTTTCTGCATTACCTCCTGCATTTAGAGCAATAAGGCTGAACCCTGCCGAAGCAGTTCGCTACAAAGGTTAAATGAAACCCATCACCATTAAATTTTAGAAAAATGATTGAAATTAAAGATATAGTTAAAACATATAACGAAAATACAGTTCCGGTTCACGCATTAAATCATGTCAACCTAAGAATTGAAGAAGGTGAATTTACAGCTGTAGTTGGACCTTCAGGATGTGGGAAAACCACTTTCTTAAATATTCTTGGAGGATTGGATACACCCACTTCTGGTAATATATTAATTGATGGCACCAACTTACACGATCGTTCTTCTGCAGATATGATTACCTATAGGAGAGATCATATTGGTTTTGTCTTCCAAGATTATTCCTTGATGCCGGTGCTAACCGCAAAAGAAAATGTAGAGTTCATTATGGAACTTCAGGGACGACCTAAAGAAGAAAGAGCAGCTCGTTCTAAAGAATTATTAGAGGCTGTAGGCATAGGAGATAAAGGTGATCAATTCCCAACGAAATTATCCGGTGGGCAACAGCAAAGAGTAGCGGTGGCTAGAGCATTAGCATCAAAGCCTAATCTAATTCTCGCCGATGAACCTACAGCCAATTTGGATTCTAAATCCACGGCCGATCTACTAGACATCATGCGCTCTTTAAATGAGAAAGAGAATATCACTTTTGTTATTGCCACTCATGATCAACGTGTAATGGACCGAGCAAAAAGAGTGATCACCTTTGAGGATGGTAAGATTATCGACATGAAATAAAAATGCGACAACATCAATATTATTATATCTTCCTCTTCTTTCTGTTCATTTCGTTTACTTCAATTGCTCAAGAGGAGGAGGAAGAGAAAACATCAAAGTTTAAAGAAAACTTTGTGGCCGATGGATATTTAAAATACATGCAGACCATTGCTGTTCAAAAAGACTATACAGAAGAATGGTTTATTGATAACCTTATCCACAATCGTCTTAATTTTAAATATTATGCAGGTGATAAATGGACTTTTGGATTAAGTGGGAGAAACCGTCTTATCTACGGTGCTTCACCTAAGATGATCCCTGAATATGCAAAACAGTTTGGTAATCAAGATCAATATGCTTTCAATATGTCTTATGATTGGATTACAGGGAAATCTTTTGTCTTAAACTCTGAAATTGATAGAGCTTATGCGGATTATTCCACCGGAAATTGGCAGTTTAGAGTAGGTCGACAGAGAATAAACTGGGGTGTTTCTATGGTATGGAACCCTAACGACCTTTTCAACACCTACTCATTCTTTGATTTTGATTATGAAGAACGTCCAGGTGCCGATGCTATCTTGATTAGAAATTATATAGGTGCAACAAGTTCTATTGAGGTGGTATTCTCTCCGTCCAATCAATTTGATTATTACAACATCGCTGGTTTATATAAATTCAATGTTTGGCAGTACGACTTTCAAGTGTTGGGTGGTTATGTGAGAGAAAACTATCATGCTGGTGCTGGTTGGGAAGGTCAAATTGGAGGAGCAGGATTTAAAGGAGAAGCTACCTATTTTATTCCTGACTATGCAGGTGAAGACGCTTCTGTGGTTGCCGATATATCTCTTGATTACACCTTCAAGAATTCTTTATATCTACATACAGAAACCATTTACAATAGTAATGGGGCGACTGGTAAAATTGGAGCCTTGGATCCTAACCTGGAATTAACACCTAAAACCTTAAGTTTATCAAAGTTCGCTTTCTTTAATGAGGCACAATATCAAATCACTCCTTTAACACGGTTAGGGGTCAACAGTATTATTAATAGTAATGATTTGTCGTACTATATCGGTGGTAATGTGACCACCTCTTTTAGTGATAACTTCGAGTTATTGGTATTTGGTATGTTTTTCTTCGGAGATGAGGATTCCTTATATGGACAAGGCGGATCTCAGATCAATTGGCGTTTAAAATGGAGTTTCTAGAAAAGAAGTACTTTTTGATGTCAACAATTCACTCATCAATAGTTACAGTTTAAGAGAAAATACTACGATTCAGTAGAAATATATTCATTATATACTTCAGGAGGCCTACTTTTGCATAGTTGATTCATTAAGAGAACAATGCAAATGCAGGCCTTCTGCTTATCATCCATAAAAGATATATGAAAAATTCTCAACTAAATAAATTTGCTATCCGATTCAGTATTGTATTCACAATACAATTGATCTACAAAGGTTTTGACCAAAGTTTCGATGGCTTTTTTCCTTTAACTGAAAGAGCGGCGGCATTTACTGTTGTCTTAACGACTATCTTTTTGTTGGGTTGGTATGTAGCAGAATGGCTCAATAAACCTTTGAAAGGTTTACAAACGATTTATCAATTACTAATCAATATTTTGATTGGATTTGCGATTGGTGTTTTTGCCAACACTATTTATCGTTTAGGTGATACTTATATCTATGATAATGGACATTTATGGGCTGATATTTCTTTCATCAACCCAGAGTTTTCTTTTGGAATAACAATGTTTTATTCCATCATTTATATCACAAATTTATATATGATAAGAAACCTCAAATTAAAGGAACAGGAGATTATTAATAAAGAGTTGGAAAAAGAAAATGCAATTTCTCAGTTCCAGGCATTAAAGGCACAAATTGAACCTCATTTTCTCTTTAATAGTTTAAGTGTTCTTTCTAATTTGGTACATTCTGATGCTGATTTGGCTTCTCAGTTCATTATCAAATTATCCAATACATTGAGGTACATTATCTCTCAAAATCAGAGGACATTAATCGATTTGAAAACCGAGCTGGACATTGTTGAAGATTACTTCTTCTTATTAAAAACAAGATTCAACGATGCCATACAATTGGATAATCAAATAGATACAGAGATATTAAAAAGTACAATGGTTCCGCCGACAAGTGTACAATCTTTAATAGAGAATGCTGTTAAACATAATAAGCTTTCTAAAAAACATCCGTTAGTTATTAAAATGGAAATTAAAGATGCTGATATAGTTGTGAGTAATACATTGAACAAAAAAGAACATGTCGAAAACTCTACTGGTTTGGGCTTGAATAACATCAAACAACGTTATCAACTAGTGGCTCAAAAAACTGTAAAAGTAGAGGAAACAAAGGAATTCTTCACCGTCTATTTACCAATAATAAATCAATCTGAATATGAACATTCTAATCATTGAGGACGAAACACTCACTGCAGATCGATTAGCGGGGTTAATCAAAGAGTTTGATCCTGAACTGAATATTATTGGTCAGGTTGACTCCGTCGAAAGCAGTATCGAATGGTTCGAAAATAACAAGGCTCCCGATTTAATCTTCCAAGATATTGAGTTATCTGATGGCAACTGTTTCGAAATATATGATCAGGTAAAAGTGGATGTACCCATCATTTTTACAACTGCTTACAGTGAATATGCATTAAAATCGTTTCAATTAAATAGTATAGATTATGTTTTAAAACCCTATGATAAAAAAGACATTAAAAGGGTTTTAGAAAAGTTCTTGAAGTATAAAAATCTATTCTTCACCACAGAACAAGAAGGGCTTAAAAAAGTAGCATCTCCCAGCTCCCAAAATTATAAATCGAGGTTTATGATTTCTATCGGAGACCAGTTTAAGAGTATAAAAACGGAGGAAGTTTCTTATATAAAATATGAAGAGGGTCTTTCTTTCCTTCATCTATTTGATTCAACATCAAGGTTTCCGGTGGATAAAAGTATATCTACTTTGGAAGATGAATTGGATCCAACTTCTTTCTTTAGAGTGAATAGAAAATATATTATTCATATCAATAGTATATCAAAGATAAATACATGGTTTAATTCTAGGCTTCAAATTGATATTGGAACCGACGATGAAATTATTGTCAGTAGAGACCGTGTAAAAGCCTTTAAGGAGTGGCTTGATCAATAAAATAACTCCTTAATCACATCAATTTATCCGCATAGAAATTCGCCTCTGAAAAGTGGCCTGTGACTTCTTATGCAAAATTTTCAATCAAAAAAGTAACAAACACAATGAAAAAGCTTTTTATTATCCTAGCATTTGTAGCCTTTCAGTTTACTGCTCAAGCACAAGATCAATTATTAAATTTTGGTGTAAAAGGAAGTATTGGCATGTCTAATTTTTCTTTTGGAACATCTGGTATTGATACCGACACGAGACAATCTTGGGAAGGTGGCCTAATGTTAAGAGCTAATATTCCTGTGCTACCAATTTATGCGCAAGTTGAAGCACTTTACACTAATGTTGGAAATACATTTACGGTAGGAAATCAAGCACCACAAGAATTGGTAACTAACAGAGTGGAAATTCCTATGATTTTAGGTGCTAAGATTGGTTTAGGTGATGTTAGTGCTCGTGTATTTGGTGGTATTATCGCTCAAAAAACAGTACGTGATAACCTATCTGAATTTAGTAATGAAGTCGAATTAAACGATTTCGGATGGGGATGGCAAGCAGGTGTTGGTGCCGATTTCAAAAAGTTTACTTTGGATCTGAAATATCAGAAAGGAGCCAACATAGCAGCTCATGGTCCAAGTATTGAGAGTAATCAATATTTAGTAAGCTTTGGTTATTTCATCTGGTAATTAGAATTCAAAAAACCACATATAGTTCTAGGATAATTTGAGATAGTATATCTCATTTTATCCTATATAAAAGTAAAAAGCATTGATCTGTTTATTGATCAATGCTTTCTGTATTTTAGATGAAAAGAGGGAACTAATTTTTTCCAAAAAACGGAATAAAACAATATGCTTTTATTGCAACACCTACCGTACATAGGGCTATTGATAAAACAACAGACATTCCTACTTGGTGTAGTGTAACTCCCATAGTAGTAAAAAATACTCCGAAGAGTAGCATTAATAACTTATTAGCTTGCATTAGGTGTAACTTAAAATTCGGGATTGTTAAATATTATTCACAAAATTACCAATCGGTACCGAATAACCTAACTTTTCTACACATTATTTTGTTTTAAAAATCACTCTAAAGAATCTTTTTATTTTATCCCTCCAAATGCACCAAAACACATGTTTTTATGCAGGATTTCAACCTTAGAAAAACCTATTTTTTTCATCAATTCCAATTGATAGGTCATTGATCTAGGAGAATCTTCTTTTTCGATATAGTCCAAGACATTTTGAGCATATTCCTCTCCTCCTACTTCAGTTAGATATTCTTTGTATAAAGCCCATGTATATTCATCTAACCTAGGGTCGTCTTGAGTAATTAAATCGGATACCATAAATACTCCACCTGGTTTAAGCAAAGAATATATTTTAGTAAAAGTTGTTTCCCAATCTTCATCATCCCTTAAATGATGTAATACTGCTCCAGCTAAAATGATATCGAATTGTTCCTTTGGTAGATCTACCTCACGAATATCTCCTTGCTTCATATCGATTGTTCCGGTGGTATGTTCTCTTACTCTCTCCACTGCTTTTTTCAACATCGGTAGACTTAAATCAACAAGTGTACAGTTTAGATCGGAAACTTTCGAAAGCATCATTAATGTATAATTCCCCGCACCACAGCCAATATCTAATACATGTTTAGCTTGAGGTACTATACGTTTAGAGGCCTCTGTGATCAGTTCTAAGGAAACTTTGGCGTCAATTGTAGATACTTGCCCCGTATCTAAATTGGAAAAACGCTCGACATCCTTATCAAATCGTTCTTTGATTTCTGCAGTTGTTGATTTAATCATAATAATTAGTTTGGTAAAAATTATAATGCAGGAGTTAATACTGCATTTTTTGATTTAGTGGTTTTCCATCCGTAAGTCATTAAAGCAATACCTACAAGCACATAAGGAATACTTAATAATTGTCCCATGTTGAATGTAAGTCCGTCTTCAAAGCCTACTTGATTCTCCTTGATAAATTCTATAAAGAATCGGGCGGTAAATATTAGAGAGAGTACTAAGCCACAAAAGAAGCCGTTCTTTAATTTCGATCGGTAGTTTTTGTAGAGGAACATCATTATTCCAAAAATGATAAACAATGAAATCGCTTCGTATAATTGTGCCGGATGCCTAGGCAATGCATCTATTCTCTGAAAAATAAAGGCCCAAGGAAGATCGGTTGGAATACCTATAATTTCTGAGTTCATCAAGTTGGCCAATCGGATAAATCCACAACCTAACCCACATACTACGGCTAACAAATCTAGTATATCTAAAAATTGATGTTTTGCCTTTTTAGAATACACAAACAGTGCGATAATTAATCCCAAAGCTCCACCATGACTTGCTAAACCACGGTAACCTGTCACTTCAAATCCTCCTTCAGGAAGAAATTTAATAGGTAAGATCATTTCTATTGGATGATCCAAAAAATAGGAAGGTTCATAGAACAAACAGTGTCCTAAACGTGCACCCACAAATATTCCTATTACACTATAAGTGACTAACTTTTCATAGTTCTCTTTTGGCAGATTTTCCTTTTCAAAAATTTTCCCTAATACCAATGAGCTGAAATAAATTCCGAGCATAAATAAGAGGCCATAATATCTTAATGAAAGTCCAAATAGGTTAAAAATTTCTGGATCAGGATTCCAGGTAATAAAATTTAGCATAAGTCGATAGATTAGTTTAAAAATTAGAGATTTAAGTCAGATAGTTTGACGATAAACACAAACAAATATAGATGAAAAAAGGTGATGTAAATATAATTTCACATCACCTTATTCCTAAAATATTACGATTCCTACGAGGGCACTCAATGCAATTAATGCAATAGGATGTACTTTTTTATCAAAGAATTTGAGAACAATACCTACAATCACAAACAGAACGATTGAGGCATAATGAATGTCAGTGAATGAATCACCAAAGAAGGTGCTTTCAGCAATTTTCCATCCTGCAAAGAAAATCAGCGCGATGGTTACCGGTTTAATTCCGAAGAAAAATGCTTGCTTCCATTTATTCTGTTTCATTTTTCTTAGAATTTCAGATAAGGCAACAATACATACAACGGAAGGTGTGGCTAAACCGGCAGTGGCAAATAGACCTCCTATAAATGCTCCTAATCTCCCTCCTACAACCATTCCTGCTTCGTTTCCTACAAATGTAGCCGAGTTAACAGCTATAGCACCTGGAGTCATTTGTGCTAAGGATAACACATTATAAAACTGTTCTGGCTCCATCCATCCATTCTTTTGGAATTCTACCACAAATAAGGGGACCATGGCCAAACCTCCACCGAAACTAAAGAACCCAATCTTTAGAAATGTGAAGTATAAATCGATATATACCTTTAAGGCTTCTATTGAGAATGCTTCCATCATTATTTCAGTAGTTTTTTAATTTGATTAGGCATTGTTACTAGCATCAAAATGCCTGTGACTGCTCCAAGTATGATTAATAAAATGGGGTGGATATTGAAGACAAATAACAATATACTTGCTCCTAAAAAGATGGATAAACCAAACTTTTCAGTAATACTACCTTTAAACATTTTCCAAACTGAATGGCCAATTAATGCCACAATACAAGCTCTTGCACCTAAGAAAGCTTTCTGAGCAATAGGATGTTCGAAAGATGTATTAAAAAGGTGATAGATTATGGTAATCACTAAGTAAGAAGGTGCCATTACACCTATGGTTGTCATGATCCCTCCTAGTAAACCTTTCTCTCTATAGCCCACAAAAGTGGCCGCATTAATAGCAATGGTTCCTGGAGTCATTTGAGCAATGGACATGATTTCCAATAATTCGTCATTGGTGAGCCATTTCTTTTTATCAATTAGTTCTTTCTCTAAAAGAGGAACCATAGCGTATCCACCTCCAAAGGTGAACATTCCTACTTTGAAAAAGCTGAAAAATAATTCTAAGTATATCATTGGTTCTGTAATCAGGTAAGGTCGTGTTTTGACTTATCAACAATAATACAATATACATACAACTATCTTACAGTTACTTTACAATCAATAAGAGAAAAAATTCATCAAACGTTAATTTCTCTAAAAAACACAATTGAATACCCTATCAAAGCCGCAGATTCTGTTATATGCTTTTTTCAACAAATAATTTTACTAATTTGCTTTATTATTAGATTATTAGTTCACTAATTACCAAAAACAAAGTGTCAAATTTACTAGTGAACAACTCTGATTATAACATTATAATTTATACTAATCATTCATTATGACTTACAAATCAATTTTAGCTTCTGTCTTGATGTCAGGTGCTTTGTTGCTTGGTGGTAATTCTACCCAAGCACAAGAAAAATCAGAACTCGAGTATAAAACGGTTCCCAACGACCCTCTAAAAACTAGAATTTATACTCTTGATAATGGTTTAAAAGTGTATCTATCGGAATACAAAGATGCCCCAAGAATCCAAACGTATATTGCTGTAAAAGCTGGCGGTAAAAACGATCCGGCTAACGCTACAGGACTTGCTCATTACTTGGAACATATTATGTTCAAAGGCACTTCACATTTTGGTACATTAGATTGGGGTACAGAAAAAGTGTACTTAGACAGTATCGAAAATATGTTCGAACACTACAGAACACTTACAGATCCTGAAGAAAGAACTGCCTACTATAAGAAAATTGACCAAGTATCGAATGATGCTTCTAAGTATTCAATTGCAAATGAATACGATAGAATGATCGGAATGATCGGTGCTAAAGGTACAAACGCTTACACTTCCAACGATAGAACTGTTTATGTAAACGACATCCCTGCCAACGAATTAGAAAGATGGTTGGAAATTGAAGGTGATCGTTTTAGAGAAATCGTTCCTCGTTTATTCCACACAGAGTTAGAGGCGGTTTACGAAGAGAAAAACAGATCTTTGGATAATGACCAAAGAAAAGTTTTCACTGCAATGTTTGAGTCTATGTTCCCTAACCATCCTTATGGAACACAAACAGTTATTGGTACGATCGACCACTTGAAGAATCCATCGATCACAGAAATCAAGAAATATTTCAATACATATTACCGTCCAAACAATGTTGCTATTTGTTTGAGTGGTGATTTGGATCCTGATAAAACAATCGCTTTGATCCAAAAGTATTTTGGTGATTGGAAGCCGGGTGATATTCCTGAGTTTACTTACAATGAAGAAAAGCCAATTACTGCTCCAATTGAAAAAGAAGTATTTGGACCTCAAACAGGAATGGTATTCCTAGGATATAGAATGCCTGGTTTAGCATCAGATTCTAGAGATCTTCTTAAAGAACAACTATGTGATATGATCTTGGCCAACAGTGCTGCAGGTTTAATCGATTTGGACTTGAATCAAACACAAAAAGTAGTGAATGCTTCAAGCTTCGTTTATCCGTTTAACGACTATACTGTACATTGTTTGTATGCTATCCCTAGACAAGATCAAACACTAGAACAAGCGAAAGATTTACTTTTAGCTGAAATGGATAAGCTGAAAAAAGGTGAATTCGAAGATTGGTTATTGGAAGCAATTGTCAATGATTTCAAGAAATCGGAAATCAAGAAATTAGAAAGTAATTCTGCTCGTGCTGATGCATTTGTACAAGCATTTACAAGAGATATCAAATGGGAAAACTACATTGATGACATCGAGGTGATGAAGACAATCACTAAAGAAGAAATCGTGAAGTTTGCTAATGAAAGATACAAAGACAATTATGTAGTTGTTTACAAAAGAGTTGGTGAAGACCCGAACAAAATTCAGGTAGATAAGCCATCAATTACTAAAGTAGAATTGAACAGAGGTAAAACGTCGAAATTCTTTGACAATATTGCTTCTCAAAAGTCTGCAAAATTAACTCCTATGTTCTTGGATTACGAAAAGGATATTCAAGAGGGTAAACTAAAGAGAAAAGTAGTTGTTCGTTACAAACAAAATGTAGAGAACGACTTATTTAACTTATACTACATTATTCCAGTTGGTAAAGACACTGATCCAACTTTAAGTCAGGCAGTACAATACTTAGAATTCTTAGGAACTGATAAAATGTCATCTCCTGAAATCAAACAAGAATTCTACAAATTGGGTGCAAGCTTTAGCGTAAACTCTTCTGCTGATCAGGTGTATGTTTCTTTGAGTGGATTGACAGAAAACATGGTTGCTTCTATCCGTCTTTTCGAGGATTTATTAAACAATGCAAAAGCGGATGAAGCTGCATTGAAAAATATGATTGCCAACGAAAAGAAAAGTAGAGAAGATACCCAAAAGAATAAAGGAGCAATTCTATTTACAGGTTTAATGAATTATGGCTTATATGGTGCTGATAACCCTGTAACTAATGGTTTATCAAATAAAGAGTTGGATCTACTAACTCCTGAAAAATTGGTAAACAAGATTCATCAGTTAACAAAAATGGAGCATCACATTTTATACTATGGTCCTGAATCATTAAAATCTGTAGTAGCAACTTTAAATAAAGAACATGTAGTTCCTAAGAAATTACAAGCTGTTCCTGCTGAGAAAGAATTTATGATTAACGATATCGACAAGCCAAAAGTATATTGGGCACATTACGATATGGTACAAGCAGAAGTTCTATTCTTAGCTAAAGGTGATGTTTATGACCCTCAAAGAATTGCTGCAGCAACACTTTTCAACGAGTATTTTGGAGGTAGTATGAACGCTATTGTATTCCAAGAAATGCGTGAAGCACAAGGTTTAGCTTATTCTGTTTTCAGTAAATATGGAGTTGCTTCTGAAAAGAACAAACACGATTACACTTTAGCATACATCGGAACTCAGTCGGATAAACTTAAAGAGGCAATGGCAGGTATGATGAAATTACTTGAAAATCCTCCGAAAAACGAACAATCATTTGATGCTGCTAAGAAAGCTGTATTAAGTAAGCTTGAAAGTGAAAGAATTACTAAATCAAGCGTGTTATTTAATTATGAAGCGGCCTTGAAAAAAGGAAATGATCATGATATCAGAAAAGATATTTATGAAGCAGTACAAACATTAACGATAGATGATGTGATGAAATTCCATGATGATTTTATCAAAGGAAAGCATTACAATATCTGTGTAGTGGGTGATGAAGAAAAACTAGATATGGAAACATTAAAGAGCTATGGCGAATTAAAAGAGCTATCTCTTAACGATATCTTCGGTTTTGACAATGAGCCAAGAGATGCTCAATAAGCCCCAATAACCATTAAAAATAGCCAAGTTCTATCGAAGAATTTGGCTATTTTTTTATGTTCTTAAATCGATATTATTGATTATATTAGTAATTGATGATCGATTATCTATATTTTTGCTGTTGACAATTTCTAATATCAAATAATCGATACATTAGAAATACACAAATTAACCTATCTTCTAAATATATGAATTCAAGAATTATTTCTATACTTCTCTTATTTTTTCCTTTACTATCCTTTGCCTCTTTAGAAAACATTAATGCGCCTATTCCTTCTCAGTTTGAATTAATGGGATCAAAAGTGGTCATTACAAATGGAGGAATGCAAAAGGTAATGGTCAAGTACAATAGTTTAACTCGATCAGAAAAACATTACAATGAATTGCTCGAAAGATGTAATTCTTACTTCCCATATATTGAAAGAGAATTATTAGCAAGAGGAGTACCAGGGGAATTTAAATATCTTGCTTTACAAGAATCTTTATTGGATGGAAATGCAATTTCCAATGCAAAACCTCCTGCAGTTGGTTTCTGGCAGTTTAAAGATTTTACTGCTGAGGAAAGAGGCATGAAGATCAACCGTTCTTTGGATGAAAGAAAAAATGTAGTATCCGCCAGTATTGGTGCTGCTGATTACTTATCAAAGAATTATTATTATTTGGGGAACTGGTTCTATGCCATGATTTCTTATCATGATGGTTTAGGTGGGGCGAG
Organism: Flammeovirga yaeyamensis; assembly: GCF_018736045.1. NCBI lineage: Bacteria > Pseudomonadati > Bacteroidota > Cytophagia > Cytophagales > Flammeovirgaceae > Flammeovirga > Flammeovirga yaeyamensis. The sequence goes on from NZ_CP076132.1 coordinate 4,156,162, forward strand.
AAGCTATATCAGAAACCATAAGCTTAACTATTACAATCATGTAACAATTAACGAGAATACTCATCCATATTTGATTCATTATTTAGCCCACTATTTTGCATTTAAAGACAAAGTTGGTTTGGATGATGGTCATTTCGTAATGATTGAATTCCCTACAAACGGATATACTTTAAAAGAGGTTTCTAAATTTACGGGGCAATCTCTAGACATATTGGCTAAAAATAACACTTGGTTGTATGGAAGTTACATCCCAGAAGATAAAGTTTATTCTGTAATGATCGAAAGTAAGCCTGATGAAATCAATCAGATTGTTGCAAGCTTATCGCCTTATGCTAAACCTCGAAAAACTAGAGCTAGAAAAGATATATTTAAATTTTATGCTGATTCTATTCAGGAAAACTATCCATTTGTTTTACCTATAGAAAAAGGTGTGCAAGGAGAGAAATTTGAATTGGCCTTAGTGAATGGAGTAAAAGCTGTCATTCTTCATGAGGACATGACACAAAAAGAATTATCAGAAGCTGTGGGTATTTCTAAAGGAAAGATTAGAAAATACAACTACGAAGGTAAAGATGATGTGCTCATCAAAGACTCACATTATTATATAGCTCCGCTTCCTCTAACTATTCCTGAATCTTATCATATTATGAAAGACAATGAGACTTTAACATTTATTGCCGTTAAGTATGGTATATCGCTTAAAGCGCTTAAAAAATTGAATGATGTAAGAAAGGAAGAGGATGTAAAAACTGGGGATAAGATTTATTTCAATTAATATATTCTATCCACAACAAAAAGGCCGAATCACTAAAATGATTCGGCCTTTTTGCTATACATAATTTCTAAGATTAAGCTGATTTAAAACGATTAATCAAAGCTTCAAAAGCTTTTTCATCACCAAAATCTTTATATACATCCTTTGCTTCGGTGTAGAACTGTGGAAGGTCTGAATCTTCTTTCTTTATTTCAGAAAAAACAGCTAATCTCCTTAGTGCCACTAAGCATTTCAAATCTATTTTATTGGATGAACTTTCTTTTAAAGCTTTACTATATAACTCTTTAGCCAGATCAACTTCATCTCTATTGATTCTCCACTCAGCTTCTACAAAATGTTTCCACGTATTGAATAATTTAGGAGAATAACCCGCCCAATATTTAAATCTATCGTAAATCTTTCTTAGCTCCCCTTCTCGACTTTCTTTTTGGTTATTGATGTAAACGGCTTTCATGACCAATAATGAAGGATGTAAAAGTGTTCCTTCATAGATTTCTGGACTTTTATCAATTAGCATGATTACCTTTTCAAGATTTACCCTTTCTGTCATTTTTGATAACTGATAAAGTTGTAAAATCTCTGTGACAATCGGTTTTTCATCAAAGGCTACGTTTTCTAAATCATGATGTGACTTTCTTAAAGCTTCACTCTTGTTCACTCCAGAAAAAAGAAGCATTTGATAATACCTTTTTACATTTTTCCCTTTAAGGTAATTATCATTTGATTTTAGAATAAGAGAAAACTTCTCGTTTATCATAACTAAACAAACTGATAACTCTTCTAACCAAGGAAGAATGATAAAAGCATAATCAGAATAAAAGTTATTAATAATTCTTTTATTATTAGACTTTTCAATTTCTGACAAAGCAACTTGAGCATAATCTTTAGCCAAATGCATATCCTCATACTTTGTTATCATGTACCTAGATAAGCCTAAACACCCATAAGGAGTGATTTCGTTTAAACCATTTTCTAAAGAATAGTTTATTATTTCTAGTGCACACCACTTATAGAACTCCCAATCTTTTATTTCATCGCAAAGCATAAAGGGAGCAAGGATTCTTAAATAATAAGAAGTTTCATCTAAAGGTTCTTGTTTTCTGGACTGAAAAGCTAGATCTATAGAATCTTCTCCTATGTTTTCCAATAACCTAAGATGTTGTAAGGAAAGATCTCTGTGTAATTGATTACCTGATTGAGGTATATCATACCCAAACAGAGTAATGTATTTATAAATTGAATTTGATACTTCAGTAGATTGTTCGTATCGAATAGAATGTAGCAACAGGCGCATCAAACCATTGGATTGATCGTTGATATTTTCTACCGATTCTAGTGAATTAACAAGGCAAGATTTATTGGCAGTATAATCCGATTGATTAAGGAAATCATTTTCACTTAATAAAAAGGATAGATCGAATTTATTTTTCACTGATGCAAATTGTAATTAGGTAACGTAGCAAATGTAATAAATATCTCGAAGATATAACTTTAAGTAATCTTATAATACAATTACAACTACAGATAATTAACCTTAGATATAGTAATTCAACAAAAAATAACAAGATCACAATATTTTGATAATCAATTATTTGAGTAATCTTGAAATTATACTCCAGCTTTTAAATCTTCTACAGGATTCTTTAACCCTGTCTTTATTACATGATAACTTACTGTAATCATGGTCATCAGTAAAGTTAATCCACCCGAAAATAAATAAGCACCAATATCAATATTCACCGCTTTTGGAAAGTTATCCAACCAAAGTTTCATGGCCAAATAAGCTGTAGGCCAAGCCACAACACAAGCGGTAATAACAAGTACGAAAAACTCTTTTGATACAAAAAGCATGGCTTGAGTATCTTCCATACCTAAGGCCTTACGAATCGCTATTTCCTTGTTTTTTCTAACAGTAATAAAAGAAGAAAGCCCGAATAAACCCAAATTCGCAATTATTACACCAATGATTGAAAATATAAGAGACACTTTTGCTAATTGTTCCTCTTTTTTAAAGGCTTGTTCTATTTTAGATTTTAGGAAAAATGTATCTAATATCCTGTATTCTACTACTTGAGACCATTTAAAATTGAGTTGTTTTTCCAATATATTCCAATTAACACCATCTCTTATTTTTAATGCCAAAAATTTGTTAGAAAACCTTGAGGTTGCTCTATTACCGTTATTCACATCAATAACGAAAGGTTCTATTGGCTTATGAATTGGTTCATAATGAAAATCTTTGATGACACCCGCTATTTTCTGATATCCCCTTGAAGTATAAAATTTCATTCCTAAAGCTTCTTGAGGAGAGGAATAACCAGCAAATTCTATCAACTTTTCATTAACGTAGATCTCTCTTTCGCGGAGTGGACCAGTAGGATTTTTAGCGAGTATTTTAAAATCAAAGACTTTAAATACATCTGGATAGGTAACTACACTTGCATAAAATGCAGAAGGTAGTTTTTTATTCCCTTTCTTAAATGTAAAAGGATAGTTCTGTACCCAAACTCCTAGCAGTTCATCGATAGCAGTTACCGCTTCAACATCTTTTAATTGTAAGAACTTTTCTCTAATAAGATGGAAATTACTTTTCTGATATCTGACTTCACCCATTGGAACAATCACAATATTCTCTTGGTTAAACCCGATATCAGAATTTTTCATAAAATCTAACTGTCTTTTCGATACATAGGTACTAAAAAGTAGAAACATGGAAATGATAAACTGTGTAATCACACTCCATTTTCTAAATTTCTTTTGTTGATATCCTTTCGGTGAAGTATCATGTAGTCCTTCCAAAGGTTTAAAACCAGATAAATAAAACAAAGGATAAAAACTTGATAACGCCCCAACAAATAAGCCACTACTTCCTACAAGTAAAACAATGTTTTGAGGATCAGCATTTTCTAATATAAATCCTGAATCACTCAATAAATCATTCACAAAAGAAAAGAGTAATTCCAAGAATACGATAGCTCCAAACATGGAGAGTACACTTAGAATTGCCGCTTCAACAACAAATTGATTGATTAATTCTGTTTGATCAGCACCTATTGCTTTTCGAATACCCACTTCTCGAATTCTTGTAGAGTAGCGAACAGAAGATAAGTTCATAAAATTAATAGCCGCAATAACCAATACCATGATGGCAATTGCACTAAAAATATATATATACATATAGTCTCCATTCTGAGACATTTCGAAATCCAAATCAGAATACAAATGAATTTCTTGTATAGGCTGTAGGTATAATTCTACGTAATCTCTTAAGTAAGAAGGGAATTTTGAGGGATCCTGAAGCAAAATTTCAAAATCAGCTTCTAGTTCTTCTGGTTTCACACCATCTTTTAAAGTGATATAGGTCCAACATGGGTTCCAAACCCAATCTTCTTTAAAAAATAGTTCTCGATTGGTCACATTCAAAGTGGAGAAAGAAACCAAAATCTCAAAATCGAGATGAGAAGGGTAATTTTGTTTATCGACTACTGCTGTTACCTTGAGGTAATGCTTTTTTTCGTAAAGAATCTTTTTGCCAATTGCACTTTGATCACCAAAATATTTTTTCGCAATTTCTTTTGTAATCACCACACTACCTTCTTCAGATAAGGCTGAATTTCTATCTCCTTCCACTACAGGAAAGTCGAAAACCTTAAAGAAATCATCGTCAGTAAAGTATAAATGGTTTTCGTTAAATTTTTGTCCTGCAACAGAAATCACATGAGAATATGCCTGATGGTTAAAGAAACGGACAGAGTGATCTATATAATTAGGGTATAATGTTTTTATTGTTGGGCCTAAAGCGATAGGAACACTAGCAGACCTTTCTCCTATATCTTGAGTATCGATAATTTCTACTACTCTGTAGGTTTGGTCAGCATTCTTATGAAAAGAATCATAGGATAACTCGTAGTTTACCAAAAGTACCAATAGGGTAAAGAAAGCTATTCCCATTGACATCCCGACAATGTTAATACCTGAGTAAACTCCATGTTTTTGAAGATTACGAATACCTATGAGTATATAGTTTCTTAGCACTTTAACGTCCTTTGTGTAAATTCTCGGTTACAATTTGCCCATCAAATAGGTGTATTACTCTACTTGCATAATCAGAGGCTGCTGTGGAATGGGTTACCATTAAAATAGTTGTTCCCATTTCGTTTAAGGTCTGAAGTAATTCCATTACCTCTCTACCTCTTTCTGAATCTAAGTTACCTGTTGGTTCATCAGCCAAAATTAATTGAGGATTGGAAACCAATGCTCTTGCCACCGCAACTCTTTGCTGTAAACCACCAGATATTTGATTTGGAAATACTCTTTTTTTATGAGAAATCTGTAATTGATCCATCATTTTTTCTACCCTCAATTTACGTTCATTGGGTGGTACTTGCTGATAGATAAGTGGTAATTCAATATTTTCGAACACAGTTAGATCATCAATAAGGTTAAAGCTTTGAAAAACAAAACCTATAAACTCTCTTCTTAATTGCGCTCTCTTTTTTGATGAAAGGTGAACTACATTTTGACCTTTAAAAATCATTTCGCCTTCAGTAGGCAAATCCAATAGTCCTGCAATATTGAGTAATGTTGATTTTCCACATCCTGAAGGCCCCATAATACACACGAACTCTCCTTCTTGAATATTAAGAGTAACATGATGAAGGGCCAATGTATCATTGTCCTCATTTTTATAGGCCTTATTGATGTTATTTATTTGAATTAAAGGTGTATTCATAAAAAAAATTTATTCCTAGTGTTACTAACAACAATCATTCAAATTATTAACACTTCAACAAACACAGTGAGTTACAGGTTTTTATAACATTCATTTAATGTTCAGAATTGAACTATGCGATCAATCGTTTACTGTACAATACGATTAAGTTATTTTACTCTTCTTAGAAGAATGAACACATTTTGAGAAAACTTTATTATTCTTACAGAACGATCTTATTTATCAACCCATTACTACCTGTACTTTATGTTAACTTTTAAGCTACTTATAGAAAATAAAAAACAAGTGTATCATATTATCGAAAAGTATAACTTTAGAGTAATTGATTACAGACCACACTATGAAATAGAATTCTTCGCTAAAAGCTACCAAGATTTTAATAAAACCTATTTTGATATAACCAATCAGTTACAAAGACTGGAAATTAATTATATATTATCGGATCATTTATTCGTTCCTAACCCAAACAAAAAAGGAGCATAGTCAAACTATACTCCTTTTCTACCTCCTTCGGGAGGCTTATTTATTTAATTTTAATTCTGAACATTCATTTTGATAAACGAAGCTTAAGATTAACATTACAGCATCATCATCATTTTTTGCTTTTCCAAGCATGTCTACTCTATTCATAGAGGCATCCAAAGTCCAAATTTTTTCCATATCAGCCCATTCGAATACAATACCTTGAACCATAAAGTAAGTAATACCACCTTTCTTACGTTTATAGATATTGTTTAAATCATTTTCGAAACGGTCACCTTTTGGAGCCGATACTTTTGCGATAACCTGTCCGGTGTTCGGATTTTTGTATAGCTCGCAAGAACATTTTCCTTGGTATTTTTCAGATTCAATATCAGAGATATTCAATTCCATGACCATCCAACCTTCTTTTTGTTTCACGAAAGTAGCAACCATTGATTCGTAACCTTTTGAAACAATTTTATCATTCGCTTTTGATTTCAATTCATAATTTAAAGAAAAAGAAGCTACACCAATATTTCCTTGTACTCTAATTTCATGAATTTTCAATTCAGAATTACGTTCCAAACTATGTTGATATTGAGAAACATATATGTTTTTATATTCTGACTTTCTTAAAACACGATGTTTTCTACTACCATCCACATTCATTTGTGTGACATTAATGATGGCATCAGGTCTAAACGTATCGAAAATAGTATTGATTTTATCTAAATTATCATTGCTAAAAGTTGTTCTTTCAACAACATTTCTAATGACTTCTTCTATTTCTTTTTCACCATTTTGAGCAAATAGCATTGATGAAATAAAAATAAATAAGCCGCTAAATAGTAATCTTAAATTTTTCATAGTGATAGATTGATATTGTTTAATAGTAGAATGTATTTTCCAATTTTTGTTTAAATGTTTCCATTTTCAATACAACCCTTGGGTATTTTCAACATGAAATTAAGTGATAAGAATTTTAAAGCAAACAAAATTGTCGTACTTTTTTCTGTCTCTGTTTTTTTCAGTTTCAAACACAATTAGATGAACGGAGAGTACAATAAAAAGTTTAATCAAACGATCGATTTAATACCAACAATTGTTAATACCAATATTGACTATCAAATAGATATTTATTACTCCTACTTAATAAAATTGTCTAAGGTTTATGATTCAAACTTTTTTTTTAGAAATTTATCATTCCTAAAAGATTATTTATGAAAGTTTGTATAGCAGAGAAACCAAGTGTAGCCAGAGATTTAGCCAAAGTATTAGGTGCTAAAAATAAAAAGAATGGTTACTTCGAAGGAAATGGATATCAGATCACCTGGACTTTTGGTCATTTATGCACCTTAAAAGAGCCACATGATTATGATCCTACATTAAAACGTTGGGATTTAATTACCCTTCCTATCGTACCTCAAAAATTTGCTATTAAACTTATTGAAAACGATGGATCAAAACAGCAGTTTAAGGTAATAGAATCTTTAGTACAAAACGCTACTGAAGTCATTAACTGTGGTGATGCAGGCCAAGAAGGAGAATTAATACAACGATGGGTTTTGCATCATGCCAAATGCAAAGCACCTGTAAAACGTCTTTGGATCTCTTCATTAACTGAAGAAGCCATCAAGAAAGGGTTTGACAAACTTCAAGAAGAAAAAGATTTTGACTTATTATATAAGGCAGGTAGTGCACGAGCGATTGGCGATTGGCTTTTAGGAATTAATGCTACACGACTTTATACCATCAAATTTGGTGGATACAAGCAATTATTATCAATAGGTAGAGTACAAACTCCTACACTAGCCTTAATAACCGATCGATTTTTAGAAATTCAGAATTTTAAGAAAGAGAAGTATTGGGAATTAAAAACAAAGTATAGAAATGTTCTTTTCTCTTATGCAAAAGGTAGATTTACAGAGAAAGAACGAGTAGACAAAGCCATTGAATATGTAACAGGTAAACCTTTTGAAATAACATCAACACAAAGAAAAGAAGGAACAGAAGCCCCACAGTATTTATTTGACTTAACATCCTTGCAGGTAGAGTGTAACAAAAAATTTAGTTTCTCTGCGGAGCAAACACTTAAAATTGCACAAAGCTTGTATGAGAAGAAGCTTCTTACTTACCCACGTGTAGATACTACTTATCTGCCTAATAATATGTATGGAGAAATTGGACCGACCATGCGAGCACTTCATAAGTTTTCAAAAGAAACTGCTCCATTGTTTGGCAAACCTTTCCGAAAAACCAAGAAAGTCTTTAACGATCAAAAGGTAACGGATCACCACGCAATCATACCAACTAAAATAAAAGCAGGAAATATGAATCAGAACGAAGCTGCTGTATATGATTTAGTAGCACTTCGTTTTATTGCGGCCTTCTACCCTGATTGTAAAGTAGCTAAAACAGAAGTAAGAGGTATAGTAGATAAAGCAGAGTTTAGAGCAAGTGGTAAAGAAATTCTTGATCTTGGTTGGAGAGTTCTCTTTAAAAAGGAGGATGAGGAAGAAAAAAAGCGTAAAAAGAAAAAAGGAGAAGATGAAGAGCAAAGCTTACCAAACTTTGTAGAAGGTGAGACTGGTGAACACAAGCCAGAAGTTCAAATGAAAGAAACCAAACCTCCTAAATTATATACGGAAGCCACTCTTCTTAGGGCAATGGAAACTGCAGGTAAGAGTGTGGATGATGATGAGCTAAGAAAAGCTATGAAAGAGAATGGTATCGGTAGACCTTCAACCCGTGCCAATATCATTGAGACTTTATTTAGACGAAAATATATAGAAAGACAACGTAAAAACATCATACCTACTCAAGCAGGCTTAGACTTAATAAATACTATTCAAAATGATTTACTCAAATCTGCAGAACTAACAGGTATTTGGGAAAAAAAACTAAGACAAATTGAAGATGGAAGTTATCAGGTAGAAAATTTCATGAACGAAATTAAAAACATGGTAGGTGAAGTTGTTTTTAATGTAAAACAAATTCAAACCAATTTCAAAATACAAACGCCAACTAAAAGCCTTAAAGTAAAAAAACAAACCTCGAAACCTACAGCAAAAGGTAAAATGAGCCTTACTTGCCCAAAATGTAAAAAGAAAGAGGTGATAAAAGGTAAAACAGCATATGGTTGCCTCGGTTATAAGGACAAATCATGTGATTTTGTAGTGAAATTTGAATTTGGGGGTAAAAAGTTAACCGACAAGCAAATTGAATCACTCATTATTAAAGGTAGAACTCCCGAAATAAAAGGCTTTAAGATCAACAATACCTCAAAAAATGGAGTGATTACATTAGATCAACAGTATCAAATGCTATTTAATGAGATAGAAGAAGCACCATTGATGTGTCCAAAATGTGGTAAAGGACAAATAATTGAAGGAAAAACGGCTTATGGATGTGAAAATTGGAAGAATGGGTGCGATTTTAAGGTACCTTTCATCAATTTTGATAAAAAAATCACCAAAAGTCAGTTAAAATCACTCTTAAATAAGAAAATCACCCCCAAAATGAAGGGATTTACCTTCGAGAACGAAAAAAATAGAGAAGGTAGGTTAAAATTAAACCCTGACTTCTCAATTTCACTAGATATTTAAAAGTATTAGGTACATTTTTAAACTTAATAAATTTAAAAGAACGATAATTTCGTTGATATATCTTTAAAATAAACCCTGTTTTTTGAAAATATTTAAAAAATTCAAACAAACAGGGTCTTTTTTTACCCTCCTATTTGCAATTCTTAAGCGATACTTCTACAATTGTATATGAAATCAGAGGAAAAGAGTACAAGATTTTCTTGTATATGTCCTTTTTCTCTAAATAGATGTGAGTGATCCGTTTAATGGGATTCATTCGAATCTCACTAAACGGAGTATCACATCAATTCGGTTATGACACTATCTAATAATTTTTAAAATTTTCGACTGCAATGTTCTCATCTATTCACCTAATTGCCGACGCAACGTTGGCAACAGAATCGGTAGCTCAGGCTGTAACAGCGGAGCAATTACAAAATGTAGGCTTAACAGCAAGCAACATTTGGATGCTAGTTTCAACAATGCTAGTATTTATTATGGCACTAGGTTTTGCATGTGTTGAAGCGGGTTTTACTCAAGCTAAAAACACTGTAAACATTCTTTTCAAAAACACTGTTGATTTAAGTGTTGGTATTATTTCTTACGCTTGGTTCGGTTTCAATTTAATGTACCCAGGAGAATTCAACGGAATCTTTGGTTTCGCAGGATGGGGTCTTAGCTTACCAGAAGGATACACTTCTTTAGGTTACGCAGGTGGAGCTTATACTTATTGGACTGACTTCTTATTCCAAGCAATGTTCGCAGCAACTTGTGCAACTATTGTATCAGGTGCTGTTGCAGAACGTATCAAAATCTCAGCTTACTTTATTTTCACTTTCTTCCTTGTAGGTTTCATCTACCCTGTACTAGGTTCATGGCACTGGGGTGGCGGATGGTTGTCTGAAATGGGCTTCTATGACTTCGCTGGTTCTACAGTAGTACACTCAGTTGGTGGATGGGCTGCTTTAGCAGGTATCATTGCAATTGGTGCTCGTAAAGGTAAGTATGTTAACGGTAAAGTAATCGACAAGCCAGGTTCTTCAGTTCCTTTAGCTGTAATTGGTGTATTCTTATTATGGTTCGGATGGTTCGGATTTAACGGTGGATCAGTTCTTTCTGCAGATCCTGAGTCAATCTCATTAGTATTAGTAACTACTACTTTAGCTGCAGCTGCAGGTGCTATCGGTGGATGGCTAGGTGGTTATATCGCCTTCAAACGTTTCGACTTAGGTATGGTATTGAACGGTATTCTTGCTGGTTTAGTAGGTATTACTGCTGGTGCCGACCAAATGTCTCCAAACGAAGCAATCCTTATTGGTATCGCATGTGGTGTTGTTGTAGTATTCTCTGCAATTGGCATGGATAAACTGAAATTGGATGATTGCGTTGGTGCAGTTTCTGTTCACTTAACTTGTGGTATTATTGGTACTTTAGCAATTGGTGTATTAGGTCAAAAAGCTGGTATGTCTCAATTCATCACTCAATTGACAGGTGTTGCAGCTTACGGTGCAGTAGCATTCTTCTCATCACTTGCAATCTTCTATGCATTGAAATTCACTATCGGTGTAAGAGTTTCTGAAGAGCACGAAAACGAAGGTCTTGATAGCCATGAGCACGGTATCCGTGGTTATACTATCACTTTCGATAACTAAGATATTATATAGAAGGAGAGGCAATCCTCTCCTTCGTTTATATAATCGTTATACAAAAATTATAAACATCTCATTGTAAGTTCTAACGTTCTCAACTAATCGAACTTATGATTATATAGTTACTTCATTGTGTGCGAAGTAAGTATATCCAACAAATATTATTATTCACCTCTATTTAAATTTACTATTTAAGATGAAAACTAAGGTATTCTCTTTAATCGCATCCCTATTGTTTACGGGTTCAATTGTTATGGCACAAGATTCAGCAGAGACTGAAGTTATCGCTGAAGAATCTGTAGAAGCAACAGAAGAAACAGAAGCAAATAAACTTTCAATTTCAGGTTCAGTAGATTTATTCTACAACTATGATTTTGCTGGTACAGATGCTATGAATATTGGAACAAGTTTCCAAGGCGAGCAAAACTCGATCAATTTAGGTATGGCTAACGTGATCTTATCACAAACTTTAGGTAAAGCTTCATTTGTTGCAGATTTATCTTTTGGTCCAAGATCTAACGGTTCTATCGGTGACGGTAACTTCCATATCCAAAACTTATATGCTTCATACCAACTAACTGAGAAATTATCAGCAACTGCTGGTTTCATGGGTACATTTGTTGGTTACGAAATTATCTCTCCAACAGGTAACTTCAACTACTCTACTTCTTACTTATTCTCAAACGGTCCTTTCCAAAATGCTGGTTTGAAGTTTGATTACGCATTCTCTGATAGAGTTGCTTTAATGGTTGGTGTTTTCACTAACGAGTGGGATTCATACAGTGCTGCTCCTAACTTAGGTATGAGTGGTTTAGGTGCTCAATTATATGTTGCTCCAGCTGAAGGTTTCGATGTTTACTTGAACGGTTTCACATCTTCAACAAGAACTGTTGTTGATATCACTGCAGGTTACCAAGTTACTGACGCTTTCTACTTAGGTTTAAACGCTGCTTGGGCTGATAAAAAAGACCAATACACAGTCGATTTAGCTACTGCTGATCAAGTTTACACTGGTGTAGCTCTTTATGGACAATATGCATTATCTGAGTCATTTGCTTTAGGTTTACGTTACGAAAACTTTGCAGATACTTACAAGCCATCGGGTGACAACACTCTAGAGGAGTCAACTGTTAATATCAACGCATTCACTTTATCAGGTAACATTGCTTTAGGACCACTAATGGTAATTCCTGAATTAAGATATGACGCTGCTGACACTGAAATCTTCTTCGGTTCTAAAGAAAAAGAAGCTGCATCTGATTTTGATTCAAAATCAGCTACTCAAGCTACTTTAGCAGTTGTATATGCTTTCTAAGAAAGACTAACAATACTATAATTATATATGAAGCCAACCTTATTAATAAGGTTGGCTTTTTTATTGATCAAGAAATTTCTGAACTATCACTATAAATTATGAGTGATAAAAAGAACGAAATCAAAAGCTTGAAACTTTATTGAATACAACAATACAGTCACACCAATCCTCCTCTACCTTCTCTATATATTAAGGAAGAAACTCCAGGAACATCAATAAAGACAAATAATTTTTCAACTACCTCCCTAAATCACAAAGAAAACCCTCAAAAAAACAGCTCTAAATGTGTTATTTACACACTTAAAGAGACTAAAAAATCGAATAGAGTATAAAAAAATACCCTTGATTATGAAATTTTCATCATTTTAAGTCTATTAAGACAAAATTACACCCATAAGTACCAAATTTTCTTGATTTTTTTAAAAATCCGAGTCATATTTGAAACGTAAACAAAATTTCAACTTCGCCTAAGTACTAACAAACAGAAATGTGTTTATCGTTTTGAATGTGTGCTAGGCTATAGTTTTTTTAATCTCACATTACAATGACAAATCTTCGTTTTAACGCCCTTGAGACAGCTTCAGCTAGAACAGCAAAAGAAGTTGAAGCTCCGTCTAACAAAATCTCAGATTATTTTGGCGAGGACTGTTTCGGTCTTACTCAAATGAAAGCTGCACTTGCTCCAGCTATCTACAAAAAAGTAGAATCTGCAGTGAAGTACGGTACTAAAATCGACGAGGCTACTGCTGACGCTGTTGCATCTGCAGTAATGACTTGGGCCGTTTCTAAAGGTGTTACTCACCACACTCACTGGTTCCAACCACTAACTGGATCTTCTGCAGAAAAGCACGATTCTTTCTTTGATTACACAAAAGGTATTGAAACTTTCAAAGGTTCAACACTTACTCAACAAGAGCCAGATGCTTCTTCATTCCCTAACGGTGGTATTCGTGCAACAAACCAAGCACGTGGTTATACTGGTTGGGATCCATCATCACCTATCTTCATTACAAACAAAACGCTTTGTATCCCTACGATCTTCGTTTCTTACACTGGAGATACATTGGATTACAAAACTCCTTTGTTAAAAGCACAAGAAGCTATTAACAAAGCGACTATCGATGTTTGTAACTATTTCGAAGAAGGTGTTACTAGTATTTCTGCTTCATTAGGTTGTGAGCAAGAGTACTTCCTAGTAGATAAAGCTTTCTACGCTGCACGTCCTGACTTATACATCGCAGGTCGTACTTTATTTGGTGCTAAGCCTCCACATGGTCAGCAATTAGACGATCACTATTTCGGTTCTATCGCTCCACGTGTTGCTGCATTCATGAAAGATTTCGAATTACAATGCCACAAATTAGGTATTCCTGTAACTACTCGTCACAATGAGGTAGCTCCAGGTCAATTCGAAGCAGCTCCATTATATGAAGAAATCAACACAGCTGTAGATCACAACTTGTTGATGATGGACGTTATGGAACAAGTTGCTAGTGAGCATAACTTAGCTGTTTTACTTCACGAGAAGCCTTTCGCTAACTTGAACGGTTCTGGTAAGCACAACAACTGGTCATTGATCACTAACAAAGGCCGTAACTTATTCCAACCTGAAGGTTCTTTATACTTCCTTACATTCCTAGTGAACACTATCAAAGCAGTTCACGTGTATGGTGACTTGATGAGAGCTTCAATCGCTTCTGCAGGTAACGATCACCGTTTAGGTGCTAACGAGGCACCTCCTGCAATCATGTCAGTATTCTTAGGATCAACACTTACTAACTTCTTAAACGAAGTTTCTGAATCAGGTAAATTAGTTTACGCTGAAGGTGGTGACGAGTATATTGAATTAGGTGTTGAAAAGATTCCTGGTCTTAAATTAGACAACACTGACCGTAACCGTACTTCTCCATTTGCATTTACTGGTAACAAATTTGAGTTCCGTGCAGTAGGTTCAACGCAAAACACTGCAACTCCAATGACAGTGTTGAACTTGATCGTTGCTGAGCAATTGACTCAATTCAAAGCTTCAGTTGACGCTGCTATCGCTGGCGGTAAAGACAAAGAAGCTGCTATCAGAGAAATCTTAGTACAATACATCAAAGAATCTGAGGCTATCCGTTTCGAAGGTGATGGTTATTCTCAAGAGTGGGTTGATGAGGCTGAATCAAGAGGTTTATCTAACGTTAAAGATACTCCACGTGCTTTAGACTTCTTCATCTCAGCTGAAGCTAAAGAGATCTTCGCTAAGCACAACGTGTTTACTGAAAGAGAAATCGAAGCTCGTCACGATGTATGGTCAGAGATCTACTCTACTAAGATCGATATCGAATCGAAAGCAATGGAAGAGATCGTATTGAACAAAGTAATTCCTGCTTCTGCTAGCTATGTATCTAAATTAGCTGATTCAGCTACGAAACTTTCTGCTCTTGGTCTTGATGCTTCTGCTATCACTACTACACTTAAGGAAGTAACTGGATTTATGGCACAAGCTAAAGAAGGTGTTGCTGCAATGGTAACTGAGCGTGATAGAGTTCTTGAAATCGAGGACACAAATGCTCAAGCTGTTGAGTTCTGTGACAGCATCAAGCACAAATACTTCGACACTATCCGTGAAGCAGTAGATCGTCTTGAGTTGTTCGTAGATGACGCTGAATGGCCTCTACCTAAATACTCAGAAATGTTATTCCTTAAGTAATTAAGGATATAATATAATGTGGGATGTTTATACACCTCATGGTTCTTTGGAATCATGAGGGCATTTTTCCCGCTGACTTCAAGTCATTTATAAAAAAATGCAACTTTTATCTCAGATAACTGTTGCATTTTTTATTTTTATACTGTTATATTTGCATCGCTAAACACGGCGGTTGTAGCTCAGTTGGTTAGAGCACCGGTTTGTGGTTCCGGGGGCCGTGGGTTCGAATCCCATCATCCGCCCTACTAAAAAGCACAAAGGCTTATCAGTAATGATAAGCCTTTTTTATTAATTCTATTTTACCCAAGGGGCTATATCCTCAGATTTCAACCAAGCCTCAATTAAAGGAAAATGATCATCACTCCCACTTTTTGAAGTACAGATATTGATATGATCATAATCGTGTGCAAATCCAGTTTCTTTTGATAATAATATAAATTGATCATGTGCTCCATTCACTTCTTTCATCAAACGTTTTACATCGGTTTGATGCCCCAAATAAAATTCCTTTAGCCCAGTAATGTATAAAGTTGGTGGAATGCACTTCCTATGTGCAAATTCATTAATGTAATCAAACCCATCTTCAATATCGATCCACTCATCTTTGGCATATACCCAACGCCTACAATCCTCATATACACCTCTTGATTCATTCTCCTGCCCTATCTTCATTTCTACAGCAGGAAAATAACCAAATAGATTAGTCATCAGCTTTCCTACATACTTCCATACGATATCAACTTCAAACCATTTTTTAAAAGAACTGACACTAATACTTCTTTTTACAGCAATATTGATGATCCTGTTTACTTTTAACTCAGGATGTCTTGCTATATGTGCCATCAACCATACTCCACCCCAAGAATGCGTTACAAAGTTTAATTCTGCATCTTCTACTTTAGTATATATATAATTGATTAACGCCGGTATTTCTTCTTCAATAGCATCATATTGGTTGTTCTTACTATTTGATGATACTTTCGGCATACTTCTCCCTCTTCCTCTAAAATCCGGAATAAATACCTGATACCCTTTAGAAGCTAACCAAGGACCTAATCCTTTATCTTTTAAAGAGTAGAATATTCTTCCACTTTCAATACTACCATGTATCATTAAGATGGCTTTTGAAGGGTTTACAACAGAAGGAGCATAATGTTTTACAAATAATTGATCGGTCCCTACTTTTACAAAAGTTTCAGAGGTGTTGATGTCGTTAGTCATGTGTTGTTTATTTTCTTAATCTATTATCAGATAATAGATTGAATAATCTCTTAAATTATTCAATTTTAAATCAAATGATCCCTTTAAATTATAAAAAATTCGTTGATAATTGTACATTTGCTAATTATAATCAGTCTAAATTAAATTTGTGAATAATACTTCAAATATGATTAGCTTAGATACCTTGCCTATTGGTGTAGTAGGAATCATATCAGAATATTCTGATAAAGTAGTGGGAAGTAGATTAATTGAGCTGGGTTTATATCCGGGCAAGAGAATCAAAGTAATACGCAAAGCTCCATTTAATGGCGGACTCTATGTAAAATCGGATAAAAATGCTTTTGCTATTGGTCTTACCGAAGCAAAGAGTGTATTCACAACAACAGACTAAGCACTATGACTTCCAAACGAATAAAAATAGCCTTACTTGGTAACCCTAACGTAGGTAAATCATCTATATTCAATCAATTAACCGGATTAAGACAAAAAGTAGGTAACTTTCCTGGCGTAACTGTCGATAAGAAAATTGGTTCATGTCATATTACAAATGATATTGAAGCACAAATTATTGACTTTCCTGGTACTTATAGCTTATACCCAACTTCTTCAGATGAAAGAGTTGTTCTGAACAGTTTCTCTAATCCATCATCAGAAGATTATCCTGATTATGTGGTATATGTTGCAGATGCTACAAACTTAGAGAGACACCTATTATTATTATCTCAAGTTAAAGATTTGCATATTCCTGTGGTATTGGCCATTAATATGGCAGACTTAGCCATAAAACAGGGTATTTCAATAGATATTGATCGCCTATCTGAGAAGTTAAAAATAAAGGCTATAGAAGTTAATGGTAGATCAGGTGATGGCATTTCCGAATTAAACAAAAGTATTATTGATCTTATCGACGGTAAGGGTGATAATACTTCACATATTTATACGGCCACTTCAGAAGAGAAAAAAACAATTGATAAAATCAAAGAATTTGCTCCTCAGAAGTTATCTAATTATCAAGCACTACTTTGGGCACATCATTACAATGAATTGCCATTCTTAGATGATAGCCAGAAAACTTTCATAGAAAAAATCACTATCGAAGATGACTTTAAGAACATGAAGTATCAGATTGATGAAACGTTATCTAGATACAATACCTTAAGTCCAATAGTAAATAATTCTATTACTATTCAATCTTTAGAAGGAGATTCACTTTCTGATAAAATTGATAAAATCGTCACCAACAAAATATGGGGACCTATCATTTTCATTTCTCTATTGATGTTGGTTTTCCAATCCATTTTCTCGTGGGCTTCCGTTCCCATGGATTTAATTGATGAAGGCATGGCAACGCTTAACGAAGCAGTAAAAAATGTTATGCCCGAAGCATGGTACACCGACCTTATCACAGATGGTATTCTTTCTGGTCTTGGTGGTGTTATTATATTCGTCCCTCAGATTGCCATTTTATTCTTCCTAATTTCTTTAATGGAAGAATCTGGGTACATGGCTAGAGCAGTGTATATGTTCGATAGAATTATGGCTAAATTTGGTATGAGCGGTCGTAGTATTGTATCCCTTATTTCTGGTGGTGCTTGTGCGATTCCTGCTGTTATGGCGGCTAGAACAATAGGCAATTGGAAAGAGCGTATGATTACTATTATGGTTACTCCACTCATCTCTTGTTCTGCCAGGATTCCTGTTTATGCAATTTTGGTTGCTTTTGCTGTACCAAATACCCCAGTTTTGGGTGGTTTACTAAATCTACAAGGAGTAGCCTTTATGGGACTCTACTTACTTGGTATTGTTGCAACACTCTTAGCAGGTATAGTATTTAAATTGATTTTAAAAGCTGATGCACCTACTTTCCTTGCAATGGAATTGCCATCATATAAAATGCCGCATTGGAAAAATGTGGGTCTTACCGTAACCGAAAAAGTGAAGACATTCATCATTGAAGCTGGTAAAGTGATTATGATGGTTTCTATTGTACTTTGGGCTTTGGCATCTTATGGACCAGGTGATAGCATTGAAAATGCAGAAACTATTGCAAAACAAGAATCAGTAGAAAAAGGGTTAACTGATGCACAAACGGAGGATTATATTGCAGCAAAACAACTCGAAGCTTCTTATGTAGGTATTATGGGTAAAGCTATTGAACCTGTTTTTGCTCCTTTAGGATACGATTGGAAAATCTCTATTGCTTTGGTGACTTCATTTGCCGCAAGAGAGGTGTTTGTTGGTACAATGGCTACCATATATAGCATCGGTTCTGCAGGAGAAGATATTGCTCCTTTAAAAGAAAAACTTACTGGAGCAGTAGATCCAAGTACTGGAAAACATGAATTTACAGTTGCAACAGCATTCTCATTAATGGTATTTTATGTATTTGCCATGCAATGTATGTCGACATTAGCAGTAGTAAAAAGAGAAACCAAAAGCTGGAAGTGGCCATTAATACAGTTTACGTATATGAGTTTACTCGCTTATTTTGGAGCATTATTTACTTACCATATTTTCTAAGGATCATCGATTCTAAGAATGAAAGAGCATAGAGAACAACAACTCTATGCTTTTTTTTGAGCAAAATGTAAATGAAAAAAACGGTCATTTGATATCCTCAAATGACCGTTTTGCTATCTATATAAGGTATCTATTGCAACTCTGCACTACCAAATAGTACAGCAAACTGCTGACACCAAACAAGCACATATTTATTCTTTGTGAAATCTATATCTTCTGGTACCTCATAGGTTTGCACACCTCTCGTACTTTTTAGTGTACCTAGGTTGACAAATCCATTTCCTTCTAAATCTTGTGCTAAGTAAATAAATAAATCTGGACCTGAATCTGAATAAAACTCATCATTAAAACTTAACTGTCTACCATCTAATGTTACCATACCTGTAGTACTTGGATGAGCACTTGACCCTTCAAAAGTTCCAGAAAGGACACCATCCATATTTTCATCGGCCACTACTGCTGTTGAATCACTTTCTTCTTGTGAAGCTAAAACATCATCTTCAGAAAGAGCATCAGGTTTCTCGTTATCATTACAAGAAATCATGGTAAGTGTAAAAGCTAGAAAGATAAAATAAAGTAATTTTTTCATAGTAAAATGTAGATAAATTGTAAGTTTGATATAATAATTAGATTGAAAAATTTCATAGAATATTTATCCAATAAGTAATAAACTATTCTAATCATATTTTGTTAGTCGTTAAAAAGAATAAAACATGACACTTCCAATTTATCAAATTGATGCTTTTTGTGAAAATATTTTTCAGGGAAATCCTGCAGCTGTCGTTCCATTAGATAAATGGCTGAACGATAACACTATGCAAAACATCGCTATGGAGAATAATTTAGCGGAAACAGTCTTTTTTGTTCCTGCTGAAAATGAATATCAAATACGATGGTTTACGCCAGAAACTGAGATTAGATTATGTGGACATGCGACATTAGCTGCAGCTCATTATTTGTTTCATCATCAAAATATAGAAAGTGATAAAGTACAGTTTGTTTCTCATTTAAGTGGAAAACTATCTGTAACAAAAGATCAAAACGGATTGACACTTAATTTTCCAAGCCAAAAACCAAGTAAAGTAAATACACCTAGTTTTTTAGAGGAAGCATTAGGTTGTAAAGTCGATGAATGTTTCGAATCTGGAATGTTCTTGGTCGCACATGTGGAAAATGAGAAAACAGTAAAAGAACTCACTCCCAATTTTAACATGATCAACGATCAAAGTCCTGATTTAGGCATCATCGTTACAGCAAAAGGAACAAATGAAGCTGATTTCGTTTCACGATTTTTTCACCCAGGCATTGGTATCAACGAAGATCCTGTGACTGGTTCTGCACATACCGTATTGATCCCGCATTGGTCAGAAATATTGGGTAAAAAATCACTTGTTGCTCATCAGTTATCAAAAAGAGGAGGCATATTACTATGTGAAGACCAAGGAGAAAGGGTGTTGATTTCTGGAAAAGCACAAACATATTTAAAAGGAGAAATCTTTATTTAGTAAAGGTAAGTTTTAACAAAACTCAATAAGGATAACTTTCTCCTTAAAAACATGATCGATATGATTATATTTGCGGCATGGAAAACAAGACACTCATAAGAAAATATAATGTTCCGGGGCCTAGATACACAAGTTATCCTACGGTACCTTTTTGGGACAATGATCCTACTTTACAACAATGGGCTGACCATGTTGCCGATGCTTTCCAAGCAAGTAACGACAAAGATGGTATTAGTGTATATATACACCTTCCTTATTGCGAAAAGTTGTGTACTTTCTGTGGGTGTAATAAACGTATTACCGTTAACCATGGTGTTGAAGAATCGTACATCGATACACTTTTAAAAGAGTGGAAAATGTATGTTCAGATTTTTGGTGAAGAAAAAGCAAAAATTAAAGAAATACATTTGGGTGGTGGTACGCCTACTTTCTTCTCTCCAGAAAATCTTCAGAAACTTATTAATGGGATTTTCGAAGATGCTGTAGCTCACGAGGAAATGGAGTTGGGTTTTGAGGCCAACCCTGTAAATACAACTGTAGAACACCTAGAAGCACTTTACGCTGTAGGCTTTAGAAGATTGAGTTTAGGTATTCAGGATTTTGATCCTGTTGTGCAAAAGGCAATCAATAGAGTGCAATCTTATGAGCAAGTCGAGTTTGTTACCAACAAGGCAAGAGAGATCGGTTACACCTCTGTCAACTTTGATTTAGTTTTCGGTTTACCATTCCAAAAGTTAGAATGTGTGAAGGACACGATTGCAAAATCAAATGCACTTAGACCAGATCGTATTGCTTATTATTCTTATGCACACGTGCCTTGGACTGCTCCAGGTCAACGTGGATTCTCTGATGAAGATCTTCCATCGAACGAGGAAAAAAGAGCTTTGTATGAGGTAGGTAAAGAAATGTTCGAAGAAGCAGGTTATGTAGAAATCGGCATGGACCACTTTGCACTTCCTACAGATGCATTAGCTATTGCGGCTGATAATAAGTCATTACACAGAAACTTTATGGGTTATGCTCCAACTTACACTCAATTGATGGTAGGTTTAGGTTGCTCATCAATTTCTGATTCTTGGACATCATTTGCTCAAAACTTAAAGAAAGTAGAGGATTACAAAGCAGCTGTTGCCGAAGGTAAACTTCCTGTTTTCAGAGGTCATGTACTATCAGAAGAAGATTTATTGGTGCGTAAGCATATCTTAAATGTGATGTGTCATTTCGAAACAGAATGGGACGATGAGACGGCCCAACTACCTCTATTTGCTAATCTAGACGAAAAGCTAGAAGAAATGCAAAAAGACGGTTTGGTGATCGTGAACGATAGATCATTAGAAGTAACAGAAAAAGGTAGACCTTTCGTTAGAAATATTTGTATGACATTGGATGCTAGAATGTTGGTCGCTAAGCCGCAAGCTAGAATTTTCTCGTCGACGATATAATAGAAATAAAAAAAGACGTTTAATCAAACGCCTTTTCAGAAAATAAAAAAGGAGTTAGGAGCATCTAAAGTTGCATCTAACTCCTTTTTATTATTACTCTTGATCTCCAGCTAGTTTTAAAGTCAAAGATGGATATGAATTAGTTCGTAGAGCAACAATACCATGCTTAGTCTCTCCTGCATGGATAGTCTTATTCATGATATCATACATTTCCAATTCACTTTTAAACTTAGCATTGGCATTACCGGCTGTAATCATATTACCTCCTGCGATACCTGGACCGATGATCAATCCAATAGGAAATGAACTTGATTCTGTTCTTCCATTAGAATCTGTAGTAGTACGATCAAAAGTGGTAAAACTTAATAGAAGGTACAACAAATAGGATTCTACAGATTGTTTCAATCCAACGAATGCATCTTGAGTGCTTATAGGATCCAAGTAAGCACCACTTGTTGATAATAAAAGTACATCTTTACCAAAAACCACGTCATGATCAGAGTTATTAGTAAATTCAACTGCTACTAAGTGAATTCCTCTTTTCGATTCTTTTTTCTTGTACTTATTATTTCTAAGTACATTATACTCATACCTTAGTTTGAAGTCATCCAGCTTATATGTGGAATTATAACTTAGACTTTGAGGAGCAATCGGATGATAAGAAGAAGCACATCCGAAGAGTAAAAAATTAGTCACAATTAGTAAGCTTAGCTTTTTAATAAGAGTTTGCATGATAAAAAAATTAGTTTGTTAAGTACTACAAAACTATTTCATAAAAAGTGATAAACAAACTTTATTTTGTATGATTTAATAAAATGAGATAAAAAAAAGAGTGAGAAGTCAAAAAACTTCATCACTCTCTACTCTTAACTATCTAATCGTTACTTACTCTTTATGATTGATAATTACCCCACATTCGCCAATGTAGACTTGGGCAACTCTCCAAAGTTCTCTTTGATAATGTGCCAAAACTCATCAATTAAAGTGGCATCTGTTAAGGCTTCGTTCATAGGTTTTTGATCGGTAATTTTACCCAACATCTTTTTATCAGGAGCACCTAGAACATCTCCATTCTTTCCGTACCTTCCTTCAATGGCATCCACATATTTTTGTGCTGCTGCTTTTGGACTTTGAGCAATTCCAAACAATGCCATCATTCCAAAACCGATTTTCTCCAAGAAGAAACGTTCGATAGCCGGTTTGGCCGCTAACCCATTTGTACCATACGTCAAGCCAGGAGTAAACCAAATCACCTCCAATTCATCTTTATATAACTCTGCTAATTTTTGAGTAAGGAGAGCACTAGAATATTTAGAAACTCCCATAGCATTCATGTCTTTGTATTTCACATCCGATTGTCCATATACATAATCAGATAGTTGTTTGGGCGATGAAAACGATGGCTTTTCGATCATACCAGGAATACCTCTTGCTCCTTCTCCACCGGCAAAGATCACTTTGGCATTTGGTTTCAATAATCCTCTTCTCTTTAAATGATACAAAGTGATATAACCTCCAATAGTATTCTGGAAAATCGTCTTTTCAAACTTTCTTCCTTGATGTTCTATAAATTGGAAATCTTTGGTAAACACCACTCCTCCCGATTGTAAGAAGACCACATCGAATGGTTTGTCGGAGGGTAAATTATTCACCGCCTCTTCAATAGCTTTAGGATTGTTCATATCAAAACCGCCATAGGTTTCTAAAGCATCAAATTTTATATTTCCTAGTTCGTTTGAGATTTCAATTTTTGCGATGTCTGCTTTCTCAACAGTTCTACAAGCCATTGCTATTCTCTTGTAGCCTAGTTTAGTAAGGATCTTAGTGGTTTCCTTACCCATTCCTCCATTTGCACCTGTGATGAATACCGATTGTGATTGTAATGTTTTCATAGTAGTATAAGAGTTTTGTTTTTGTTTTACTTAATGAACATTACAAAGGTGGCGGTTAGTGGTGTTGTTTAATTGGTGAAAAAGATCAAAGAGTTGTAAAAAAAGTCCAAACGGTGAATTTGGACTTTATATTTTATTTTTTGATAATGATTTTAGTTCAATCAAGCTTCTCGATAATCATCAATAACTCACTTAACATCATAGCTGTAGCACCCCAAACGGTATGACCATCCACCTCAAAAGAAGGGGTTTTATAAATCTGACCTTTTGGTGTTTTGAACTTATATTCTGTATGATTTCCAGGATCTTGAAGCTGGTCTATCGTAGCCTCGACTACTTGATCTACCTCATACTCATCAATAGTATAATCAAATTCTTCGTGATAAGTGGCCACTACAGGAACTACGTGCATATTCGATG
This sequence comes from Flammeovirga yaeyamensis, assembly GCF_018736045.1. Taxonomy (NCBI): domain Bacteria; kingdom Pseudomonadati; phylum Bacteroidota; class Cytophagia; order Cytophagales; family Flammeovirgaceae; genus Flammeovirga; species Flammeovirga yaeyamensis. The sequence goes on from NZ_CP076132.1 coordinate 4,180,374, forward strand.
GTGGAATATATAAATCAGATAATCTCCCGATCACTTGAGATCGATCGACTTTTATTCCTACCTCTTCCTCACATTCTCTTAAGGCAGTATATATAATATCTTCGTCAGTATCATCCATTTTTCCACCGGGAAAAGCCATCTGACCGCTGTGCACTCCATCATAAGACGGACGTTTAATTAACGGAAACATCCATGTATCACCCGATTCTTTCAATAAAATTAGAACAGCTGCCTTTCTAGCAGTGGTAGGTATTTTTATTGGCGTTACATCCTGACGATGCTGAGACGACATTAAATCGTGTGCAAATCTTCCTGGTAGTTCAGATTCTAGTAAGTCCTTTAGTTTATTTTCCCAATCATGAATGATTCCTTGAGTATATTTCATATATGATGTAATTGTAATGGATATAGTAAAAAGTGATATCGCACATTAAATGCCCATTCACACAAAGCACATATTTAATTTACGATAAATTGAGAAAAAAGTAAATGCAATATCAAATATGTTTGCATATCTACTTCAATACATTAATTGATATTGTACCATAAATGTTTGCAATAAAACAAAATTGTTGGTAAGTTCATCAAAGAAAAATAGACATTACTAACACCTTTATTAAGCATGTCGAAAGCAGCAAAACAACTTGATATACTTTTAGATTATTGGCAAGAAAAACTAAAAGCCAAAAGAACAAAAAATCAATTATCCTTTGATAATCATATCGGAAAAGGGGTTTTGAACAGCTTTCTTTTTAGTGATGAACATTTTGCTTTACAGTTCGATTACCTTTTGCATGCTCCTCTAGAAGGCGACGATCTAAAGGACGATGATGGATTTGTCAACTTCTTATTTGGCTTACCTCACTCCCATCAAGAAAAATTTGTTGCTTTAAATACCGATAAAAATATCGAATTAGAAGGGGTGATTTTAACCAACGATTCCAAAAAGAATATCGCCTGGTTTCAGCCTGCTAAAGTACCTATTAAAGCCGTTATTGTAAAAATAGCTGATGATGAATTCGAAAGAATGATCAGTTTATCACCTCCTTTGAAAGAGAAACTAGATGAGCTAGGAAACTTTCTAATTTATGATCGACTAAACAATATGATGCTTGGTACCTTGGTTAGAGCATTTGATATTGACAAAAAGGACTTCTTCCGTCAGGAACTCATCAAAAACTGCTTAGATTACCTGATCACACTTTCTTTACAACGTTTCTCACTTCATGCGGAAGAGAAAGAGGACATGAACCTCAATATGAAAAACCTGTTTACTGCACGTCAATTAATTATTGATCAGAACGGAGCCAATATCGATATCAATAAATTGGCGATGGAATGTGGTATGAGTGTGAGTCGTTTGCGTTTATTATTCAAGACTTTCTTCAAGCAACCTATCTATAAATTTCAGCAGCAAGTACGTTTGGAAGAAGCCAAACGATTACTCAAAGAAAATAAAAAATCAATGTCTATGATTGCCATGGATCTTGGGTTCTCCAATGCCAGTCATTTTTCTATGGTCTTTAAAAAATCGTATGGAATCAGCCCAAAGGACTTTAAAAACAGTCAGGACGACAACAATTAGAATCTAACAAACAGCGATTAAAATTTATCAATTTGCATCAAATAATGGCCGTTTGATTAGATATAACAAAACTTTTAATCACTATGAAACTCAGATTTATAAAAAACTCTTCAATAGCACTAGCCTTAATAATGGTCGGTTTTTCCTGTCAAACTCAAGAAGATAATCGCTCAAAAACAGTAGAGAAATATCATCAAACAACGAATATACCTGAAGGAATTCTTACTCCGGATAAAGTAAGTACATCCATTGGAGATTTGGAATTTATTGATGGGGCACCTCTGCCAGAAACAGCAGAGAAAGTATACGAAAACTTAGATCGTATGCGTGGTGTAGATGTTTTCTTAAAATGTATGCCTGCCGTTTCAGTCAGACAATTGATGGTTGGCCCAGAGGAAATTGGGGTCGACGATTACAATAAAGTCTTATTATTTGATAAACTGATGGATTCAAAACCTTTGTATTTAACTGCGAATACTTCTACGCTGTACAGTATTCCTAGTTTGAATATGAAGAATACAGGTCCTATGGTGATCGAAGTACCAAAAGGTATGTTAGGCGCATTTAACGATGCTTGGTTTAGATACATGGAAGACATTGGTCCTTTTGGTCCAGACAAAGCACAAGGTGGTAAATATTTGGTGATTCCTCCTGATTACGAAGGAGAGATTCCTAGTGGATATTATGTAGTAAAATCAAAAACGTATAGAGTTTGGATTTTCATGAGAGCATTTATTGAAAATGGTATTGATGCTGCTGTAGCCAATATCAAAAATAATTTGAAAATCTATCCTTTATCAGAAAAGAATAATCCTAAACCAATGGAATTTATTAGTGGTACGGGGAAAGAATTCAATACCATCCATACCAACGATTTCCATTTCTATGAGCACTTAAACGAAGTGATTCAAGAAGAACCTTACGAAATGTTAGATGTCGAAACTCGTGGTCTAATTGCTTCTATTGGTATTGAAAAAGGAAAAGAGTTTGCTCCAGATGCTCGTATGAAAAGAATACTTACGGATGCCGTAGCAATTGGTAATGCCACTGCTAGATCTATTGTTTGGTACCCAAGAAGTGAAGGTAGCGTAAGCAATATGAAAGGAATTAAAGTCTTCCCAACTAAAAAAGATAGTCATTGGATAATGGCTTGGGTAGATCGTAATGTGTTCTTTAATGGTAAAGATGGACATACCATGAACTCGGATGCTCGAGTGATGTTCCATTATCCTTACACAGCGGTTACTCCAGCAATGGCAGTTCCTAGATTAGGTATTGGGTCGGATTATGCTATGGCTTATGTTGACGATAAAAAAGTCCCATTCGATGGCAGTAAAAACTATAAGCTACATATACCTCCTAACCCTCCTGCGAAAAACTTTTGGGCAGTAACAGTTTATGATCCTCAAACAAGATCGATGTTACAAACAGATCAAGCGTATCCAACGGTAGGTTCGCAAACGGAAGGTTTGAGAAAAAATGAAGATGGTTCTTACGATATCTACTTCGGACCAAAGGCTCCAGAAGGATATGAGAGCAATTGGTTACAAACCATCCCGGGTAAGAGTATGTTTGTGATTCTAAGATTATATGGTCCGTTACAAGAGTGGCACGATAGAAAGTGGGTACCAAGTAATGTTACTGAAATCAAAAACTAATAAAAACAAAAGGCTGTCCCCGAAAGAGGACAGCCTTTGTTGTTTCTATCTAATTTTTATTATTTCAACTCAATGATGTAAGCTGTCTTTGCAGGAATCGTCATCTTACCATCAAAAGAGATTGTTTTACCAGTAAGAATATCTTTACCGGAAGTTTTTCCTTTTAATGCTTCTTCGAAACGAGCAGTATCGAAAGTTTGCTCATCTAAATTGTTATTGATCACTACGAAAACAGATGAGTTATCCGTATATCTTTGGTAAGCATATACCTCGTTAAAAGGTACCCAATGCTTTAATTTACCAGTGATTGCTTCAGAATTTTTTCTCCATTGAAGAATTGTTCTGATATAATCAAAGTATTCGTTTTCATCATCAGTTCTTCCTTCTTTAGTGAAAGCATCGCGTTCATCGCCTGCCCATCCACCAGGGAAGTCTTCTCTTAAATCACCATGATCACCACCTTTGGCCATCAAAATCTCAGTACCATAGAAAATTTGAGGAATACCTCTTGTTGTTAATAAGAAAGTAGTCGCCAATTTCATGTTTGGAAGATCTTTTTTGAATGAACCAAATGCTCTGTCCACATCGTGGTTATCCATAAAGATTTTATTCTGACCTGCATCGTCATATAAGAAGTCTTCTGTAAGTGTTTTGTACACTTCAGTAATACTCCAGTGATCTCTCCAAGTTTTGTTTAATGCGTCCCATACAGGGAAATCAGAAATTGATTTTAAAGTGGTATTAAAACCGTCTCTGTTCTTACCGCCAGTTTTCCAATACGATTCCCAAGTAGCACCTGGCAACCAAGTTTCGCCTACAATGTAAAAATCAGGATACTCATTTAATACATAAGATACCCACTCTGACATCATTTCTTTTTTGTTGTAAGGATAAGTATCCATTCTGATACCATCGATACCAGCATACTCAATCCACCATAAAGAAGCTTGCATTAAATATTTTGCTAAGTAAGGATTATCCTGGTTTAAGTCAGGCATATGACCATCAAACCAACCTTCTTGCATAATTTTTCTGTCATACTCAGAAGCATTAGGATCTGAGATTGTTTCTCCTTTGTAGTTTGTTTTAGTAAACTCTTTCCATTGGTGAATCCAATCTTGAGATGGAAGATCTTTCATCCATAAGTGACCATTACCAATGTGGTTGAATACCAAGTCCATCACCACTTTCATATCTCTTTTATGTGCTTCTGATACCATGTTTTTATACTCAGCATTATCACCATGACGTGCATCTGCTTGATAAAAATCTGTGATAGCATAACCGTGGTAAGACCAACCCGGCTGATTGTTTTCTAGGAATGGAGTTAACCAAACTGTAGTGGCACCCAAATCGTTGATGTAATCTAATTTAGAAGTAACACCTGCGATATCACCACCGTGACGTCCACCTCTATCAGAACGATCTGCTTTTTGCACTAATTTGTCGCTTGAGTCGTTATCAGGGTTACCGTTTACAAAACGGTCAGGCATAATTAAATACATCACATCTGACTGATCAAGACCTTGCGCCTTCGTTTCTTTGTTTCTTTCTTTAAGCTCGTAGTTAATTACCGTTTTCTTTTTTCCTCTAGTAAAAGTGATAGGGTAAGTACCCGCTTTTGCTTTAGAAATATCAAGATCGATAAATACGTAGTTAGCATTATCCAATGATTTTACCTCATTGATTTTAATGTCTTTTGCATCAATAGTCACTTCCGTAGAAGCTAAATCCACACCATGAACCATCAACATCACTGATGGAGTTTTCATGCCTGCCCACCAAAAAGCTGGTTCGACTTGATTGATTACTGGTGCCTTACTTTTGTTGTTTGCTGAGTTAGTTGTTGTAGCATCCGAGGCAAGAACCGAGAACGATGCTAAAAGAACCGTCATAAGAGTAATGACGTAGTTTCTAAAAGATTTCATATTTTATTAGTATTATACTTTTTTCATTACAAACAAACATACTGTTATTAATCTTTATTTGAAAATCATTTAAAATTTCAACCGTTTGCAGTTGTATTTTTTTTCTTTTTTTCTGACTTTTTTCGATAAATAGTACTCGTTGAGTATCTTGGTATTTTAAACATCGATGATAATATGAACCGCCACTTTTTAATTAAACTACTCTGCATTCTGACTTTAGGAAGTACTGTAAACCTAATTGCACAAGATATCCCTGTGAATACTTGGCGATCCCACCTTAACTATACCCAAACCAACTCTATAACTTTAACTGATAATGAAGCGATATGCGGTTCTCAAAATGCTTTATTTTCATTAGATAGAACTGATGGGATAATCACTACCATCACTAAAGAAGATGGATTAAGTGATGCCAATATCTTAAGTATTGGTTACTCAGACATTAGTGATCAGGTTATTGTACTATACGCCAATGGTAATATTGATTTTATTAGCGATTCTGATATCGTTAATATGAGAACTGTTTTAAACAGTGACTACCCCAATAAATCATTTTTTGGTTTTAGAATGGATAAACAGTTTATGTATATCTGTGCAAGCTTTGGTGTAGTGAAGGTCAATACTACAAATTATATCATCGAAGAGACCTATGATTTTATTGGTCAAGGTGGTTCAGAAATGAATGTGTACGATATTACCTTCTCTAATGATTCCCTATATATTGCCTGTGCCGAAGGGATAAAAAGTGTGGGTGATGATGCAAACACCAACAAACAAGATTACAATAACTGGAAAAATGTAGTGACTTCAACGGCTAATGAAATCAATACTGTTTTATTCTCTGATGATAAAGTGTATTACACTGTGGCATCACCAAAAGAGATTAATGCATATCGTCCTAACGGGATATCATCAATTGGTAATTATACAGATGAAGAAAGCTTTTTACTTGATTTTTGGGGTGATAATATCAGTTTACCTGCCACCAATAAAATCTATTTGATTGATACCAATGATCAATTATCCGAATATCAAAACGAAAAAGTCCCTACTCCTAAACAAGTAATTGATGATACCGATGGAAATGCTTGGATTGCCGATGCTACCAATGGAATGGTGAAGGTGAGTAGTAGTATTGAAACTTTCGCTCCTTCAGGACCATTATTTTCTACTGCACATGACATGATCAATGCTGAGAATTTCATTTTTATGACGCCATCTGATGAATCAGGCATTAATGTAGGTTCGTTTGCTGTTTTCAATAATGGAATATGGGAAAATTATAGTTCGCTTGTAAGATCTGATGTAACTACAATTCCTAATTTACCAAGGTTTAAAGGAATGGCATTTATGCCTCAAGAGCAGAAAGTGTATTTTGGTACTGAAGGAGAAGGTTTATTCGCATTCCATATTTATGAGAAAACATTTGAAATCATCAAAGATCCTTTCTTAGTGAATGGTAGAACAGAAGCTACAATAGAAAGTTTAAGTTTCGATCAATTCGGAAACCTTTGGACGACTACCGATAGTTACCTTCACTTTAGAAACCCTGCAGCCGAATGGCAACATTTCTTAGACAGAAAAATAACGGGAGCAGCTACAGAAACTCAAAATTCCTTTCAAGGAGATGCTTGGCTTTTGGTGAGCGGTGATAGACTTTTGGTATTTAAAGATGGTAACTCTAGATATTTATCTACAGATCAAACCAACGGTGGCTTGCCAAGTAATACGGTCTTAAGCCTACAAATTGATAATGCAGGGAGCATGTGGATGGGTACAGACGACGGCACTGCAGAATATTTTGGAACAGCACCTACAGAAGCTGGAGAATTTAGTGTCTCTTTACCAAGGTACGATGGTTTCCCTCTTTTAAAGGGTGAAAGAGTACAATCAATTGCTGTCGATGGAGGAAATCGAAAGTGGTTAGGTACGGTTAGAGGACTTTGGTTATTTAGTAGCGACGGTGGCCGTTTGTTCCAACAATTTACGACTGAGAACTCTTCTTTACTCTCTAATGATATTAAGGATATTGCTATTCAACCGACAAGTGGAGAGGTCTTTATCAACACTTCAGATGGAATTGTTTCCTATCGTAGTGATGCTACACAAGGCAGCACAAAATTTGAGAACGTTAAAATCTTCCCAAGCCCTGTTCGACCGGAATATCAAGGAGTACTTACTATCTCTGGTTTAGCCGTTAATGCTGATGTTCGAATTACCGACACTGCAGGACAAATTGTATGGAATGGAGCGTCTTATGGAGGTAGCACCTCTTGGAATCTTCGATTAAATAACGGTTCTAAACCCTCAACGGGAGTCTATTTTGTGTTTAGCACAGATCAAGAAGGAGCGGAGAAATATGTTGGTAAATTTGCGATTGTGAGATAATTTAAAAATCGCAATCATAAATGTCTAAAGGAGAAGTCTGCATCTCTTCAATTTCAAAAGCAGGAAACTGATCAAAACCATTGGTTATTCTAGAACAATCTTCCCAAATTCTTCCTCTAGCTACTTGAGGTATCACTTTATCCGTTTCTTTGGATAAAGTCCATTTAGAATTCAAATAAGAATTCGATGAAATGATGTAGGCTTCAAAGAAACCTCCACTATGATATTTTACTAAAGTATCACCTGTAGTGGTTTGTAATACTGTATCAAAGTTTTTACCTGGAGCTACAGGTGTATCATTGCATGAGAATAGTAATGATAATGGCAATAACAATAAGGCTATTTTTTTCATGGTCTAAATTAGTTTCTGCAAAAGAATACTTTTTTTTAATCTTTAGCTAAAAAATATAGTTTAACATTAAACATATTAACAAAATAAATACACTGTTACCAATTATGAAAATCATTTATTTCTGCTGATCATATTGTTTTAACTTTTCTTTCTAGGTGTTACATTTGAAAAAACCATTATATCAAATCATGAAGAAAGTTAGAATGTGTTATCCTTATTTAAAGGAAACCAGTTTTAAATGCGACTACGAAGTAGAAACCGATTCATTGGCAAGTCATATTGGCTATGCTTATTCTAAAGCGACTGCCTACAAAGAAATGCAGGAAGAATTAACTTGGCTTTGTGAAATGGCCTATCACGTGAATGGTTCAATTCGTGGTAAAGTGGCCGTAACTGAAGAGGATATCTCAAAAGCTATTGATATTCACGATAAATATCAGCTACTTGTTAAGGAAGAAACAAAAATGTTTAGTCTACCTATTGGCTGTGAATTAGCTGGAATTTTAAATTTATGTCGATCAAAAAGTAAAAATTCCACTCGCTGGGCTTATAAAATAGCAAAGTTCGAGGATGTTAAAGTCGATAAATTAGTCACCGATTTATTAAACACTATGGCCGACATTTTCTTTGTGATGTCTGTTTGGGCAAACAAAATGGAAAACATAGAAACCATTGAGTTTGTTTCTAAAAGCTATGATGTTCGTTTCTTTGATTAACACATCTATCTCATAAATTACACTTTAGTTTAATTATTGGAGAGTCATAGAAAAATAATACATATTGATATGGATGCTTTTTTTGCTTCCATTGAACAAAGAGATTTCCCACATTTACGAGGTAAGCCTGTAGCTGTTGGTGGTAGCCGCGAAAGAGGTGTTGTTGCTGCTGCAAGTTATGAAGCTCGTAAATTTGGGGTTCGATCGGCTATGCCCTCAGCTTTGGCTTATAGAAAATGCCCTCAGATTATTTTTACAAAGTCGAGATTTAATGTTTATAGAGATGTCTCTTACCAAATTCGTAAAATCTTCTTTGAATATACTGATCTTGTAGAACCTTTATCACTTGATGAGGCGTATTTGGATGTCACAGAAAATAAAAAAGGAATTCGATCAGCAATACAAATTGCGAAAGAGATTCGTGAAAAAATTAATAATACATTAAACCTAACGGCTAGTGCGGGTGTCTCTTATAATAAATTTTTAGCAAAAACAGCATCAGACCTTGATAAACCCGATGGACTTTCAGTCATCTTGCCCGAACAAGCTGAGGAATTTTTAGAACAACTTTCTATAGAGAAATTCTATGGTATTGGATCTGTTACGGCAGAAAAAATGAAAAAGCTAGGTATCTACAAAGGCAAAGATCTTAAAGAATGGCCATTATCCCATTTGAATGATAATTTCGGAAAAACGGGAAAATTCTATTATTACATCGTAAGAGGAATAGACAACAGGAAAGTAAAACCTCACCGAGAAAGAAAATCTATTGGTGCAGAACGTACTTTTTCTAAAGACATTGCCAACGTAGAGAAGATGAAAGAACACCTCATTAGAATAGGTGATATCCTTTGGGAAAGAATAATCAAAGGAAATAAACGAGGAAAAACGCTAACTGTAAAAATTAAACTTCACAATTTTGAGAGTCATACAAAAAGTAAAACTTTTGAACAGCTTGTTACGCAAAAGAATAAATTAGTATCAGAAGCTTTACTTCTTTTAGATGAATTAGAACCGCAAACTTTTAATGTCAGACTTTTGGGTATAAGTATAAGTAATCTTCAAGATTTCGATAGTAATGATGATAATGATTCGAGTGATGATTTTCAACAACTAGAATTATTTTAGAACTACACTAGAAAGTAACTTACAATTAAGAATGCCAAAAAGTATCCGAATAAAACCCCTACTAAAAGGCCTAATCCAAATGAACTGTTTGCGTTGATAAATTTTTTAATTTGATGAACCATGAGCGATGAAAAATATCGTGAAAATGAATTTATATTTACAATTGTTTACATAAAAGTAAGTATAATATTTATGATTCAAAAATTTACATTCATTAATATTGAATAAAAATTCATTTTCACCCAAAAAGTACAATATTTAAACTGATTATCAGATAAATACAAAACATTTAAAACAAAATTCCTTTAATTTATTTTAATCGGAAAAATATTACAAGTGTACTATATCGGACAAAAAAAGGAGATAAATTCATCTTATATTCTATATTTTTTATTCAACTTAATTATTGTTTTACTACTTTTTGTTGTAATTTCTATATCAAGATATCCTTTTACCAAAAGTGACCAATTATGAAAATAAAACTATTACTTCTTACTCTTCTGTTTTCATCAATTTCTATGATACAAGCGCAAAATCTTGCAGGTCCATGGAAAGGGACACTTAATTTACCTAATGGCAAGCTAGATATCATCTTTAAGATTTCTACTAAGAATAATGAATTAAAAGGTATTATGGATATTCCTGCACAAGGTGTAAAAGGTCTTCCGATACATGAAATCAAATATCATCATCCCATCATTCAAATCAATTTACCTAATCTAGGAATAGAATATGTAGGTAGTGTTATGGACGATGATAATATTGAGGGACATTTTAAACAAGGTGGGCAAAAGTTTAGTATGAATCTAGTCAAAAACCTTTCAGAAGAAACTCCTTTGGCTAAACCTCAAGAACCTAAACCTCCTTTTAAGTATGTGGTCAAGGATATAGAATTTTACAATCAAGAAGACGGTATAATGCTTTCGGGTACTTTTACTCGTCCTACAGATCTCAAAAGATACCCTACTGTTATCTTAATTGCTGGAAGTGGCCCTTCTGATAGAGATCAAACTATTTTAGGACATAAACCCTTTTTATTATTAGCGGATGTGCTCACAAAGAAAGGCTTTGCTATTTTAAGATTTGATGAAAGAGGAGTGGGACGATCCCAAGGCGATTTTTCTAAAGCCACTACTTATCACTTCAAAAAAGATGTAGAAGCAGCCATCTCATTTCTTAAAAAACGAACTGATGTTGATCCAAGTAAAATTGGTTTAATTGGACATAGTGAGGGCGGCATAATCGCTCAAATGATTGCATCAGAAAATAGCGACATTGCTTATACTGTGCTTATGGCCTCTCCTACTATATTAGGTAGAGACCTTTTGTTACATCAAAAAAGACAAATTGAAATTCTGAGTGGTGTTCCTGATAAAGCCGTAGCAGCCAATCAAGTGATTTTTGAGAATGCCTACAATATCATTATCAATAACGAACAACCTTTGGATACTCGATTGAGAGAATACTTTAAGCATCAATACCAAAATAATATCAGTAATCAGCAACTAAACTCTATTGTAGAAGGCATGACCAATAAGTGGTTTATAGAATTTGTAAAGATAGATCCTAAAAAATACCTTAAGAATATAAAAACACCTCTATATGCCCTAAACGGTAGTAACGATGTGCAAGTCCTCGCTGATGAAAACCTACAAGTGGTGAATGATGTATTGACTAATAATGAGAATCCCAATTTTAAAACTGAAAAGTTAGAAAGGCTGAATCACCTGTTCCAAGAAAGTACTTCTGGATTACCTGCTGAATATGGTCTTTTAGATCAGACGTTGTCGCCTGTGTTTTTAGAGAAAGTCAGTAGTTGGTTGGTTGAGGTGGTTAAGGTGAGGGAATGAAATCAGTATTAAAATATTTTATAGTTGTGTCAGATCTAGAAATGTATATATCATTTTCATAATCACTTTTATCTTCATCTAAAAAACTTTTTATTTCAGTTTGCTTGTAGAATTTTCCAAATAATTGGGTGAATACAAATATTTCTCCACCGGGATATGTTTCTTCTTTTGAGAGTAGAAAGAATTTTTCGCCCTTATGTATTCCCAAGTAACGATGAACTCCATTATAATCGATTTCAAAATAAATAAATGTTTGATGTGCATCGATTTCTTTGGACATAACCTTTGTACAATATTCTTTATTATTTAAAGAATTAGTTTTTTCGTATTTCGATTTATCTACCTCCTCAAAACTTGACAAATCTAAGTTCCTTACTGAAAAAAGAGAATTAAGTGGAGCTAATGAGAACAGAATAATTGGTAAAAATAGTATTAAGAGTTTGTTCAATTTGCTTTTCATAATCTTAGTAATTTTATGAGAATTAATCAATCAACTAAAACTACAAATTTTCATATGATAAGTTAAAAACTTATCAAAAAAAATAAGTTCTGAGTGAGGCTGACACTTAACACACTGAACAGCATAAAATGATTTTAAACAAAAACCGATAGGGCTGCTTTTTTATCCTCATGCAGCTGGGCAATTAACGCCTCTACTCCATCGAACTTCATTTCTGATCGGATTCTATGGATAAGAGATACTTTTACTTCTTGATCGTAAATATCACCTTCGAAATCGAAGATATTTACTTCTATCGTTTTTAGTATCCCATCAGTTACTGTTGGTCGGTTACCGATGTTCATCATTCCTTTTCTTTCTTTCCCTTCTACATCAACGGTTACAGCGTAAACGCCAATTTTAGGGAGCAATTTAAAGGAATCTAATAATTCAATGTTTGCTGTTGGAAAACCGATTTTACGTCCAATACGGTTTCCACTCACTACTTTACCTTTGAAGGAATAATGATAACCTAGATATTTTTCGGCTGTTTCTACGTTCCCATCATCAAGAATTGCTTTTCTAATGGCTGTAGAACTAACAGCGGCATCTTCGATTTCCTGCTTTGTTATTTCTTCTACCTCAAAACCAAAATCTTTTTGATGCTGCTTGAGATAATCGAAACCTCCTTCGCGGTTTCTTCCAAAGCGATGATCATAGCCAATCACTAATTTTGTGGTATTGATTTTATTGATCAAGATTTCCTGCACAAACTCTAAAGAGGTCATCTGAGAAAACTTCTTATCAAACTTCAATACAATAAGATGATCGATCCCTTCTTCTTTTAAGCGATCGATCTTCTCTTCTAAATTAGTGATTAGCTTTAATTCTTTTTTTGCCACTTCGGGTTGAAGTGTAAACCTCGGATGAGGCCAGAAAGTAATCAATACGGTTTCAGAACCATCCTCTTCAGCTGTTTTTCTTAGATGCGACAAAATCTGTTGATGCCCAAAATGCACACCATCAAATGTCCCACTAGTCACTGTAGCTTTTTCGAGAGGCTTAAAATTTTCTATCCCGTAATGTACTTTCATTCTTTATTTCTTCGATTATTTATTCTCCTCTTCCTCTTTCGATGCTCTCCAAGCACGGATCACTTCAATCCATTCCTCAACGGACTTTGCATCTTTTACAGAGTATTCGCCAATTTTGGTTCTTCTTAGGGCACTCATGTAAGCACCTACACCTAATTCTTTACCAAAATCGCGAACAAAACTACGGACATACGTCCCTTTTGAACAAACCATTCTAAATTGAATTTTAGGAAAATCGATCTTTGTGATTTCTAATTCCTTTATTTCAATTTCTCGAGGGTCGATTTTTACTTCTTTCCCCTTTCTAGCATGTTTATATACCCTAACACCATCTATTTTTATAGCTGAGTGCATAGGAGGAACTTGCATGATTTTACCCGTAAATTGAGGTAAAAGTGCATGAATATTTTCTTCGGTGATATGAGAAATATCCGTTTCGCTATCCACTTCTGTTTCCATATCGTGAGACGGTCTCGTTTGTCCAATGACCATTTCCCCTTCATACTCTTTGATTTTCCCCTGAATTTGGTCAATCGTTTTTGTACTCTTACCTGTACATAAAATTAAAAGACCTGTTGCCAAAGGATCCAAAGTACCAGCATGCCCCACTTTCTTCACCTTCATTTCCCACCTTAACTTCTTGACCACGCCAAAAGAAGTCCATTCCAAGGGTTTATCTACCAATACTGTTTCACCAGCAGCAAAATCAAAATCTTTCATTCTATCAGATTAATTCGAAAAGAATAATGAGTAAACTATCGCAATTGTACCCACAGAAGCACACCAAATAGAGAACCATTGCAGTTTGGCTTTCTTCACCAAAGCAATCATCCACTGACATGCTAACATACCAGTTACAAATGCTGCAATAAATCCTAAAGTTAATGGTAAAGCACCAATGCCGTCGGCAAAAGTACCATCCATAATTGCTTCTTTAGAATCTAACATATCTTTAGCAATCTTACCAAAGATTAAAGGCACTACCATTAAGAACGAAAATCTAGCAGATTTTGCTCGGTCGATACCCAATAATACAGAGGTAGAAATTGTAGCTCCTGAACGAGAAATACCTGGAAGAATAGCAATTGCTTGGGCAACACCAATAATTACTGCTTCCATATATCCAACAGGTTTAGTGGTATTCTTGGCTTTATCTGCCAACAATAACAATACTGCAGTCACTAAAAGCATACAACCTACTAGCAATACTGCTCCACCAAAAAATTGTTCTATTTGCTTATTTAATAATACCCCAACCAAAGCTGCAGGTACCATAGAGATTATAATCTTTAGAGAGAACTGTGTTTCCTCATTCCACTTAAATTGGAAAAGTCCTTTTAGGATTTCCAAAATATCTTTTCTAAAAATAACCACGGTAGAAAGTGCCGTTGCGAAGTGCAACATTACCGTCATCATCATACTTCCTTCCGGATCCAGATCCTGATTATTAAAAATTGCTTTAGCTAACTCCAAATGTCCACTGCTACTTACAGGCAGGAACTCCGTCAGTCCTTGGATAATACCTAAGACAATCGCCTCAAAAATGCTCATTAATTCTAATTGATATTTATAATTGGTTTGTTTTTACTCTTCTGGAGCGCTAGGAGTTTTTAAAAGAATAGCATAGAAATTAATACCAAATCCTGCTACTACGATAATTGGACCTACAGTAAGACCTAATGAACCGAATCCCATTGCAGCAGTCTCCATAGACATAATTGCAAAACCGATGACGATAGTGAAAATACCAATCAACATCCAAACGAAGTTCTTCTTACCGAAAGCCAAATGTTCTTTATTATTACTCATTTCCTTATTATATTTTTTACTTGATGTACTCAAATTCAGATTTTACAACTTACAAAGTTATAAGGTTCTATAGTATATGAAAAAAAACGCGAATATATTACGTTAAAGTCTCTGAAAAAGGAGCAGGTTCTATTAGTACTACTTTTTCTTTATCAACTACTACCAACCCTGCCGGATCTCCTTTTCTCTTTCTCACAAACTTTTTAGGAGTATAAATTACCGGACACAATGTATCTGTTTTTCTCTGAGAATAATAAGCGGCAATCGATGCTGCTTTCTCAATCACATCTACAGGAAAATTCGGTTGCTTCGACTTCCATTTCACCACTACATGCGACCCTGCCACATCTCGAGCATGTAACCACAGATCTCTTTTATGGGCAAAACGTTGTGTGAGCAAGTCATTATTTACAGCATTTTTACCTACCCAAATTTCAAACCCTTTGTACTCAAATTTTCTAAACGGGAATACAGGTTCATTTTTCTGAAGTTTCTGTAGTCCGTTGGTCTTAATATATTTTCTGATCTCTCTTACCATTTCAAATTGATCCAACGCCTCTCGGTGTTTTTTCAATTCTTCCATTTCAGTTTCTTTTTGCTGAATATTGGCTTCAAGATTCTTTACTTCTAACTTTTGATTTTTGGCTTTACGATAATACGTCTCCGCATTTTTCTGTGGAGTATGTAGTTCGTTCAACTTTATTTTGATATCCTCCTCATTATAGAAATCAAACAACGTCACTTTTTTTGATCGAGGTGGAATTGCATGAAGGTTGGCCATGATGATAT
This sequence comes from Flammeovirga yaeyamensis, assembly GCF_018736045.1. Classification (NCBI taxonomy): domain Bacteria; kingdom Pseudomonadati; phylum Bacteroidota; class Cytophagia; order Cytophagales; family Flammeovirgaceae; genus Flammeovirga; species Flammeovirga yaeyamensis. The sequence goes on from NZ_CP076132.1 coordinate 4,196,110, forward strand.
TGGCGATTTCTTCAAAACGTGCATTCTCTGTCAACTCTTCATAGCGGGCATAATGCTTTTTCAAGTAGCTTTTTGATTGCTTCAACCTTTTATCAATCTCTTTGATAAGTGGCCCTTTTTCTCTTTCAACAAAATACCTTTTCGAGAATCGGTAATAAAACTCGTTGGCTGCATCAATGGGATCATCAGATTCTAAGAGGGTATTCGCTCCTTCTAATTGAAACAATAAAAACTGAACTTGTTCGTCTAATTCCTCCACATAATAATTAGGCGATTCAAGTTGCTTCACCAAATTAGAAAGTCTAGTCCATTGTTCATCGGGAGAGCATTTATCAAATCCTTGATTCTCAAGATAGGCATTTGCTTCCCTACCTAAAGTGGGGAAAGTAGCTTTTATTCCACCTTCATAAAATGCTCCTTTCGATTGATCAATTTCTCTATCCAACGAACTGATATCCATGTTTTGATCATCAATGTGTCTTTTCTGAAAGATAGCATACACCTCTTCTCCTTGGGTTAATAGAATATTGGAACGATTGCCGTACATTTTAAATAACAATCCCCAATCATCCGTCATTTGAATTAAAAAGGCTCTCTCATTTTTATATTGAATGATATCCAATACTTCCTGATCAATTGCTTCTTTAAATAAATCGATGCTATTGACTTTCTTTCTTTGATAATCAAGAGGAAAAGTCAGTAAATTAAAATTTGGTATTAAAGATGCTCGAATCCATTGCTCGCGTGCTCCTTTATAGAAGCCGATCATCAACTCGTCTTTACTTTGACTAAAACACGCCCCAAGGGTCATCCCTACTAATCTTTCTTTTAGTGCCTGACTAAGTTGTCTAAGGAAATAATAATTATTGAACATCTTTTTCTCCACTCTCTTACAGATTTTAGCATCAATTTGAGAGTATTTATTTTAATTTCAGATTCTTTTCAACTACAAAAAAACACATATATATGATATAAAAAAAGCCTCAAGAACGTGTCTTGAGGCTTATATATTATTTTTAACGATTAGAGTCGCTGAAAAATCATGTCATCATTTTTATAACCCGATTTGGTTTTATACCAATCTGAATAATTACCACCACTTGATTCTGCCCAAGTTTTAAAGTGATTATAAGCAGAAGTGATCTCTACGTTTTCATATGGATATTTAAATTCGTTGGCTACTACATTGATCGCCCAAGGATGGTTTGCACTTGTTTTATAATAGATATTTTGACCTGAATCTGTGTTATCATCACTTGTTTTAAAATAATCTTGATTAGCCAATGCCGTAGGTTCATAATTAGGTAAATGTACCTCTCGACCTCTTTCCTGATCTACAAAAATAAATGGATTCGGGTAATTGGTAAATGATGAATTTGCTAATTGTCCTGCATTAAAACTTAATGTAATGGTAAATTCATGAGGTGTAACATAAGTACTAGATGGTTTTACATTCACTAAAATTTCATCTGATGACATCAGAGAGTAGGCGTTTTCGAAAAAGATAACGCTAGCTTTTGTACTTCCTACTTCGGTTCCATTTGCAGCTGTAGTTACCACACCTTGATCCAATACCTGACCTGTAGTATTATTTACAAGTGAAGCATTGAAAGGAAATTCAATTCCAAAACCGTTACGATAATAACCACCAATGGCAAAAACTTTGGTATCCATTACAATCTCTCTAATGAAATAATTCGCATTCAATACCTTTTTGTATTTCACCCCAATAACTAAATCGTTGAAATCGTAATCACCTTTTGCTGGCCATAAATCTTCAAAACCATAGGTAGAAAAACTTGATTTATTATTGATATATAAATTAAATGCTCTTTCTGAATCGTTAGGGTAATCTTCTTCATGATCAAATAAACCGTCTCCATCCGTATCTACAGCTTCAGATAAATCATCATAATCATCTACGCTAATTGTAAAAGGATTAGCTGTTAGATAAAACATACAATCGTTGAAGTCGTTATCACCTCCCGGACGAGTTAAATCTTCAAAACCTAAAACAACGATGTTTCTATCCGTATCTTTTAAGGCTACCATATGTTGTTTATAGCCTTCAGGTGAGTCATTATTTAATAAATAGTTACTATACTTTACTTGATTTTTATATACTGGTTGTTCTATAGAAGTGTCCCAACCATTTGGAATTAGTACCCATCCTATTGAAGTATTTGCATCGAATCGTCCTAAAAATACTTTATCTCCAGTTTTTAATTTGCCACCAGCATACAAATAAGATACATTTGGAAAGACCACTTTGATACTATCAATATCATTTGTTGACTGTGGTGGATTACCTGTAGGATACGTGTAATAAGCCAAAGTATTTCTGTAACCTGCCCCTTCATGTACAAAAGTAATCCACACATCTGCGTCTTGAATTATTTTGGTATCATAATTAATATCTTTTAAATATGAAGGATTATACGTTGGAACTGGTCTTCTCTCTGGTAAGGAGGCATCAATATCATCCATAAGAGCTTGTGATACAGTATCGGGGTCTATCAAATAATCTGGCAAACCTTGATTGTCCCAATTACCGTAAATGCTATGTAACTGTCCTGTATATGCAGTTCTTGATGAAGATGAATTATCAATTTCATCAATATTATTATAAATAAAATTTTCGCTTAATGATAAATAGTTAACACCTTCACTAACATCAAATTCAAAAAATTGAGGTACACCTGCTTTTAATGCTTTGATATATAGTTTTTTCGTCCCTCTTTCTATGTTGATACTGGATGTAAAAGTTGAACTACCTTTTAAAACAACACTTCCCAACAATGAAGTTTCATCAAAATCTGTTGACGAATAAATTTCAATTGGTAGATTTGAAGAAACATATTCTTGCATGATATTGATATCAAAATCAACGGTTGTGGAATAGTTAAAGGAATTGTCTACCTGTAATGTTTCAAACCCTGACTTTTCGGCTGTAGGTTGTTCTTCATTGTTGTTTTTACATGAAGAAAAATAAATTAACAGTAGAATTGATGCAAATTGTAAAAAGTTTTTCATGGTATGGGATGTTTATCTAAAACTTTAACTCTCTCATTTTAGACTAAGTTCCCATGTTATTTTACTCTACTAATTGTCCAATGAAATACTTTAAATCATTCAACTTTATATTTCAAGTCTTTAAGATCGGGTTGTCCTGCATCTACCCAACAGGTAAACCATAAGTTGGCAATTCTTTGTATAGATAACTGCATTCTTGCACTCACCATCTCTCCCACTGCTTCATTGTATTTTTCCGCATACTTTTTTGAGGGTAGCATTTGTAAAGTAGCCCCTCGACGTTTTACCACATACTTCCCTCTATCACCAAAAGTAGCACTTACTTTCTTTTCTTCATTTAAGACTGTTTTTACCAAAGCATGGGATTCTCTCATGGCTTCCCATACCGTCTCCTGAATATTGTCTATATAATGGGCATTTTCTAATTGAATATTATATTGATTATAATAGTTTTCTGGCAATGTGGATTCCCAAAAAGCATGAATTCCCACTTGATTTGTCAGTTGACCATTATAGTTGTGGGTAGTATGAAGGGGTACGTGTAAATCGCCATAATAATGCCCCACCTCTCCTGCATACTTAATTATTAGATAAGCATCCTTTTCTTCAAAAGCTTTCCTCAACAGAAAATAGTACTTTGTAACTACCCAAGGTGTCATACCATTCGCCAATAATGAATCGTTGGAATATTTCAACAAAGCATCATCAAATTTTATGGGTTGTTGTAACAAAGAATCGTAAAACTCAATATCAATATAGTGTTTACTTCCTTCGTTGTCTAATAACCCTTTACGTTGATCAGGCCTTATCCCTCCTTTCTTTAACTCATTAATATGAGATTTAAAGAAAAAGAACATTTCATCAGGTAATAAGAAGGTGGCTTGGAGATTGATTTCTTGATGTGCAAAGAATCCCCAGAAAGAGAATAAGAGAGTAAAAGTTTTCATAAATCGTTAAGTGTTAAAGCTTAACAATATTAATAAGAAAATTTGATTTACTCAGTTATATCATCAAATATGTTGGTTTTCTGAGAACCATTTATTTGCTTTTCGAATCGATTTTGAAGTATCTGTTTGATGCATTCCTAATTCATATCTTGCTTTTTGATTATCAAAATAATTATCCAAACAAAACAAACGTTGGGTCACTCTATCAAACGGAAATGAGGTGGATAAAAACTTATTTGATAATTCGACCACTCGACTCCCAAGGATTAATAAGCTTTTTGGAATAGACACAACAATCTTACTTTGTGGAATTTGATAGCGTACCTTATCAAAGAATTGTTTGAAAGTAAGATTCTCCCCAGAAAGAAGATATACATTCTTAGGTTTTCCTTTTGTAATAGCATTGACCACTGCATGTGCTACATTTTGTACATCAACAAAACTTTTCCCTCCAGGAGGACAGAAAATCACTTTATTTTTTAGAGCGAACAATAACAATTGACCACTAGAATGATTTGCATCTCTTGGACCTATCATAAATGTAGGTGACAATACCATGGTTTCGAAAATTCCATCTTCGTTTTGAGATAAGACATATTCTTGTGCTAAATATTTACTGTAAGCATAACCCGATTTATACAGCCATGGCATAAATGAAGTCGACTCATTCCCTGGTTTTTCTATTGTTCCGTTAGTCATGGTATTGGCCGTACCAATAAACAAAAATCTCTTTACACCAGAAGCTTTCGAAATGTCTATCAAATTCTTTGTTACCTCTACATTGATGGGATAAAACGCATCTAAGGTATTGATATTACTTTGTGTTTTAGCCGCACTATGAATCACAATATCACATCCTTTTATTGCTTCTATAAGATCCTTTTTATTTGATATATCTCCGTAGAACATATCACAATCAAGATCATTTAGACCTTGCAGATTGGCCCCTTTTCTTACCAAAGCCACTACTCGATAGTTAAATGCTAATAGAGATTCTACAATATTAGCACCTAATAAGCCATTGGCTCCTGTTACTAAAACCTTATTCATTTTACTCATGCCATATTAATTTCCTGTAATAGATTTCTTCTCACCATTGGGAGTCTAATTTTATCTGGACACATTCGGATAAGATACCTACATACTCTATTCATTAGCCCCGGGATAATTCTAGCTTTACCTTTATACATTTCTTCTAAACATATTTCGGCTACCTCGGAAGGAGATAAAATGGTGTTCCTAATTAAGATATTGGAATGTTGTTTTATGCGTTGAGCCACAATTTCATTTGTAGGCATCCCTCCAGGGTGGGCAACACTCACCTTTACACAAGAATCTTTTAATTCTTCATTTAACCCAAGTGAAAAAGATTCAACAAAAGCCTTGGAAGCAGGATATACAGTTTTAAATGGCATTGCTCCAAAAGCAGCCACACTCGAAATATTTAAAATATGTGCCTCTCTTTTATTTTTTAAATTAGGCAATAGACCTCTTGTCAATTTTACCAATGCCAATACATTCAGATTAATAATGTTTTGAATGTATTCTTCCGATGCTTCTTCAAATCTACGACTACCTCCAATTCCGGCATTATTAATCAAAACTTCTATTTGGTGTTTCTGATTGATCTTTTCTATCAATTGATCTAATTCAACTTGATTCGTTAAATCAGTCTCATAATAGTAAACGGATACTTTAAATTTAAAACTCAACTCTAATGCTAAGTTTTTGATGTTTTCTTTGGGTAAAGAAATTAGAATAAGATCCTTCCCTTTTTGTGCACAAGTTCGAGCAAACTCTTTTCCCAAACCCTGACTCGCTCCAGTTATTATAATAAAGTTGTTGTCTGATGTTCCCATAAATTGATGTGATTTCTATTTATATCACTGCAAACCTACTTGTTACTCACATCAAAGCATTTTCATTTCTTGGGAAGCGTCATATTTTCTTTTGAGTTGTAGAATGATTCTTTGAGTTGTATTTGAATATATCTTTAAAGAAAAGCTTAAACAAAATGAGTAAAAACTCGAAAATCTATTTTGTTTAAAGAAAATTAAAAAATAATAAACAAAATATTTTCAACTTGTTTCTGTCAGTTTTCCGATTCTATAACGACCAATGACTAGAACTCAGATTTCAACAAAACCTCCAAAACATCATCAAAAAGCAATATTTATAAGAAAATCAATCATTTACAACCTTATTAATAATAGCTTTTTTCAGAACAAAAAGACATTTGCTATAGATTTTTTCTGTTTAACTATAAGTAAAATATATTAAACAAAATTTGCAAAGAGTTTTAATAACCTATATATTTGTTTCAACAACAATGAGAAACATTAAACAAAACACCTTTAACTCTATTATTATGACAGCTATAGAATTCAATCACAAATTGCAGTATTTAATCCCAGCATTGGAGCCATTCGCTTACAAACTGACAAAGGACACTGCGAATGCAAAAGATCTAATTCAGGAGACAATGCTTAAAGCTTTCTCTAATAAGGAGAAGTTTATGGTAGGTACAAACATGAAAGCATGGGTATTTACTATCATGAGAAACACATTCTTAACGAATTACCAAAAAAATGCACGTCAGAAAACGTTTATTGATACTTCTGATAATCTGCATTTTATCAATAGCACTTCTACAAAACAAGAAAATAAAGCTATGGGTCAGTTTGCAATGGATGATATCCAAACGGCTATTGAGAATTTAGATGATACGTACTCTGAACCATTCATGATGTATTTTAGAGGATTTAAATACCATGAAATTTCAGATAGATTAAACATTCCAATTGGTACAGTAAAAAACAGAATCTTTTTAGCTAGAAAAGAATTAAAAGAGGTATTAGCAGTGTACGCTGATAGATATTAATGAATCTTTTTAGTACTACTTAAATAATGCTGTTATTTTTGTAAAATGATACAAGAACAGCTTTATAATATGGGCAATGTTGCCTTCGGTGGTGCTATGAAAATTGCATCTTTTCTTCATCCAAAAGCCAAATTATTTATTGATGGAAGGAAAGGTTTACTATCAAAAATATCTTCCGATTTTAAGAATAACACACGTCCAGTAGCATGGTTTCATTGTGCATCCCTAGGCGAATTTGAGCAAGGGCGTCCTGTTATCGAAGCTTTTAGAACTGTATTTACCGATTATCTAATTGTACTCACATTCTATTCACCTAGTGGATATGAAGTTCAAAAAGAGTATGATCAAGCTGATTTTGTATATTACTTACCAATAGACACCAAATCTAACGCGACAAAATTTGTCGAAACTATTCAACCTAAAATTGCATTCTTTGTCAAATATGAATTTTGGCATAACTACTTGAATGCATTAAAAAAGAATTCATCCAGAATAATATCCTTCTCGACGATTTTTCGTCCTGATCAAGCTTTCTTTAAGAAAGGGGGAGGATTTCAACAAAATATGCTAAAGAAGTTTGACTTCTTTTTTACTCAAGATCAGCGTTCATTTGATCTGTTGAGTCAGATCAATATTAATAGTAAAGAGATAGCTGGCGACACTCGCTTTGATCGTGTTGCCGAAATCTGTGCGTCTCCTAAACAAATACCCTTAGCCCAACAATTTTCGGAAGGAAATCAAGTGGCCGTTGTGGGAAGTAGTTGGCCTCTTGACATCGAAGCACTGAGCAAAAGTGTCAATAGTATTTCTTCTCTAAAATGGATCATCGCTCCTCATGAAATATCCGATAAAAAAATCCAATTTATTATAGATACATTTTCTAGTAGAAAGTGTATTCGTTATTCAAAAGCAACAACTGAAAATATAAATCAGTACGATATTCTAATTATCGATAATATTGGAATGTTGTCATCCTTGTATCAGTTTGCCGATTTTGCCTATGTTGGTGGAGCATTCAAAGAAGGTTTACACAATATTTTAGAGCCTGCTACATTTGGTATTCCTATTGTTATTGGTGCAGAATTCAGTAAATTTATTGAGGCGATAGCGCTAGTAGAAAGGAAAGGAGTGATAAGTATACAATCCTCTGAAGAATGTCTGTCTATTATCAAAAAGTTAGTAGATGATGTTGAGTTTAGAACTACTACCGGCAGAATTACCAAACAATATGTTAATGAGAATTTAGGCAGTACTGAAAAAATTATCAGTTATTGTCAAAAGATTATTTCAGAAAATCAATAATTCAAATTAAGTTTACGAAAAGACATAATCCTTCTGTAAAGAAAAGTTTATAGAGGTGAAATCACATTAGAATGGCAAAAAAAGGGAAGAAAAAAAATAAAGAAAAAGAGGTTAGTGGAGATGTTAAAGTAGGAATCATTACCAAATCTACTGGCTTATGGTATGAAGTTGAGGATAAGGAAACTCGACAATTCTTTAAAGGTCGCCTTAGAGGAAAATTAAAACTCAAAGGTATGAAAGTGACTAACCCTGTTGCTGTTGGTGATTTTGTGAATTACACATTAGAAGATGAAGTTGAAAATACGGTAATCATTCATGATATTATCGATAGAAAGAACATTATTCTAAGACAGTCTACCCGTAAAAAATGGCACGGCCATATTATCGCTGCCAATATTGATCAAGCTATCTTAATTGCCACACTTGCCCTTCCCAAAACCTCTCTTGGTTTTATAGATCGTTTTCTAGTAGCAGCAGAATCTTATGATGTTCCTACCTATATTGTTTTCAATAAAGATGATTTATTGGAGGATGAGGACAGGGAATATTTAGACTACCTAAAATCAATCTATGAACCACTAGGTTACAAATGCTTACGTGTTTCAGCGACCGAAAATCAGAACCTTCAAGAGCTAAATGAAATCATAAAAGATAAAACTTCGCTATTGGTTGGTCATTCTGGTGTAGGAAAATCTACTCTTTTGAATAAATTGGCATCAAAAATGCATCAAAAAACTGATGAGATCTCTTTATTCGCCATGAAAGGTAAACATACTACTACTTTCGCCGAAATGTTCACCCTTGCAGAACAAAATGGTCATTTAATAGATACCCCGGGCATTAAAGAACTTGGTATCATGGGAATAGAAGAAAATGAAATTGGTCATTTTTTCCCTGAAATTCGTGAGGTAATGAATGAATGCAAATACAATAATTGTACTCACGTTCATGAACCACAGTGTGCAGTCAGAGATTTAGTCGACGAAGGAAAAATTGCCACTTCACGCTACTTAAGTTATTTAAGTATGTTAGAAGGTGATGATAATAGAAAATAAAAATTAACTTTGATCGTTATACCCATAGTACAATCTGAAATATTTTTTTCATATCACTTTTTAAGTGAATAGGATTTTCAAATTGACTACAAAAAAAGTTATAAAGACATGAGAGAAGTTCTCGTAGAGAAAATAGTACCTAAAAAATCCTCTTTAATTGAGTTTTTGATCTATAATAAACAAGACAATATTCTTCAAGTTTCATACAAAAGAGGAAAACACTCAGGAAAAGTAATTACTTATAGAGATTTTCCTGCTGATTCTTTTGATATGATTATCACATCTGAATCTCAAGGTAGAACACTACTAAGAGAATTAAAGCGATACAAAAAAGAAAAAGATTCTTTCTTTAAGTTTTTTATTAATCTCTTTACCAAGAATAATAAAATACCTTATTAATCAGCAAACAGTCTATTTTTTAAACATTTAGGCCTACTATTGTAACATCATCAATCTGCTCTGCAGATGCCTTCCACATCGTAAAATAATTTTCTAACCAAACTTTTTGAGTTTCAAAAGATTGGTCTTGAGATATTTCGTGTAAAATTTTTCTAAATTTCGCAATCCCAATACGTTTTTTCTCTCCATTAAATTGGTCATAAAAACCGTTTGAAGTAAGATAAATTGTATTTCCTTTATGTAAATTTATTTTGTGTTCGGTAAAGCCCTTTTGTCGAACATGCTCTGGCTCATTACCTATAGCTCTTCTTGTGCCTTTTACTTCATGAAATTTATTTTCAGAAACATAAAACAATGGTCTTTTTGCACTTGCAAAAGATAATTCACATCCATCATCATACTTTTTAAAACGAAGCACCATCATATCCATACCTACTAAAGTTGGATCTTTTGTTGACTTTTCCCTCAACAGTTCATCCATTTGTTCTAAAATATTAGGTACTGTAATATTTTTATCTACTACAATTTGTTCTAATAGCTGCATCCCAAATAAAGATTGTATCCCCCCTGCTGTGCCATGACCAATACAATCGGAAAGAACGAAATAACATATTTCTTCATCCCTTTCTTTAAAGGTCTTCATCCAATAAAAATCTCCAGATACTTTTTCTTTTGCTTTAAACATCACAAAAGAATCAATAAAATAACTATTTATCTTTTCGTTTGGAGGTAGTACGATAGACTGTAGCGAACGTGCATAATACAGTCTTTGTGTCATTTCTTTTTGTTGATACTTCAGCTTATCGTTTACAGATTTAAATTTATCAATTTGCTTTTTAAGAATCTCCTCTCTATTGGATAATACTTTATTCTGACTTGCCACTTGATTGGTTCTTTCTAAAATAAGTTTCTCCAAAATTTCTTTATCGTATTGCACCTTTTCATCATAAAGTTTAAAAGCTACATAACCCAACCCTAACAGGAATAGTATTATACCTGCTAATCCATATACAGTTTTGTACCATTTCTCTTCAACTACGAAAGAAAAATTAGTGGAATCGCTCCAATCAAACTCTCCTATTTGCTTGGCTTTTATTTGTAATACATATTCACCCGTCTCTAAACCCGAAGCAATTAAACTATTATTCCATCCCAAAGATTTCCATGGACCATCATTATATCTGTACTTAAATTCTACCATTGCACCAGGGTAGCAGAGACTACTAAACTCAAAATCTATATAAGATGAAGAAGATATTTCGGGGTTATCTATATTTATAAAATCGAATGTGGCATTACTAATTTTTGTAAAAATTGGTTTAGGTGTTTTCTTAAGGTTCATATCTCCGCTTGAGATTCCAATACCAGCAGTTGTTCCAGCCCAAACTTCTCCATCATCACTAATTAACATAGAACGGAATCCTAGTGTTTTACTCGGTAATCCCGATAGTTCATCAAAGATTAAGTAGTTTTTCCAATCCTCAATTCTAATCACACCTCTGCTATTGGAAATCCAATACACTTTTTCGTGTCTTTTATCATGCTTTATTGTTTTCACTTCACCTAAATCAAGATTATCGACTTGTTTTAAGTTCAGCTCATCTTCATCAAGAATAGCCAAGCCCAAATTAGTAGCCATGACTATTTGTTTTCGGTCGATAATAAAATCATTGACACTTAGTTTATTTACCTTCTCAAAACCTAATGGGACAGATAGATTAACGAAACGATCTAACCTTTTTCTGTAGCTAAATATATAAGAATGATTATCACTTCCTCCTGCGTATAATGTCCCTTTTTCTACTTTTAAAACGTTTACTTTACTTAATAACCCTTTTTCTCTGCCGTAACTTATAGGAATACTATTATCCTTCAATCGGTAAACACCTCCATGATCTTGGACGTACCAAATCTCTCCTTTCCTTTCTACAAGGTTATATATTGCACCTCCTCCTTCCGACAAATCTAATTTCTTAAGCAATTCGCCATCAACAGAATATACTAGGATATAGCCTATATTAGTTGACATCCAATACTCTTTTCCTCTTTTTAATAGACGAAGAACTATTCCATAATTACTTGGTATTTGCCAACTTTTCTCCACTCCCTCATGAATCACATTTGTAAAATATACGGCGTGTCCATCGGTATAAACCACCTCGTCTCCTTCTTCAATAATATCCTGAACGTATCCGCTGCTTATATCTTTAAAAGGTTTAGTAAAGTATTGCTCCTTTAATAAAGTAATTCCATTATCTGTACTCAACCATATTTCAGAAAGTCCTTCCAAATAGATAGAGTTGATTACTCTAGAGGACACCTCTTTCATTTTCGTGATCTTAAATTCTTTTTCAGAAGTATCGATAACAAAGAACCCATTGTTCCAAGTAGTCACTAACCAAAGGTCTTCGGTAAATGGTACTACCCATGAAGGAGAAAAATTATTAATTAGAATAGTCTGCGACAAAACTTCATCACCCGATTTATTCAACCAAATGGAAAAAAAGCCCGAATCTGTAGAAACATAGATCAAACCATCTTTAAAGAAGGCATGATTCACTCTATCTAATTGACTTAATAAAGAAATTTCTTCAAACTGATCATGTATTTTATTGTATCGATAAAAGTAACCTGCTTCAGAAAAAGCATAAATACCAAGTCTTCTATCCTCTAGAATGGTAAATGATCTTTGAAAATTTGTTGGGATATCTTTTTCGGAGAATTGGTAGCGTTGCTTAATTTTAAATGAAGAATCCAGTAAATTAATGGAGTGATTATCGGCAACCCAAATGTCATTATTCTTAGATTCGAATATTTGCTTTGGGAACCATAACAAAGAATCAGAAGCATAGGCATCCCCTTCAATAAGCAATTCTATTTCGGGATGTGCTGCAGAAGTTTTTACCTTTATCAACCCTAAATCTGTTGTTGCTAAAGTCACACCACTTGATGTAGTAAAAATATTTTTTACGTAAGGACTGGGCAACCCCTTTTTAATTTGAAGGAAGTTTTTACCATCAAATCGAATGATACCCTCATCTGTAGCTGCCCACACAAATCCCAGACTATCTTTTGCAATAGATTTTACCAATGGATTTTGAAGCCCCTTCAATTCGTTGTAAGTGGAAACATTCCATTGAGCAAAAGTCCGATGGGAACAGTAGCATAAGAATATCAGATTTAGATAAAGTATGAATATTTTTTTAGTAAAAATTCTCAAATCAATTAATCTTAGAGTGCTTTGATGTCAATTAACATTTTAATCAATAAAAAATTTAATCAATGAAACCCTCAAATCATAATAAAAAACGAACATTATCAGTTTAATTCTAAATCATATAATTAGGATGAAAAAATTATCTAAAAAGCAATATTGTTTTTAAAGAAATTCAGACCTTACTTTGTAAGAGTGGCGTGTGTAAAGTGCCTATAAAATTTTAATAACCTATCCTTTTGTCGTTAGAACAAACATTAACAAAGCAATCAATTAAAATTTCACTCACTTCACACCTCATTACATTCATTTTCAAATGAATACATTTTTATAAGTTGTTTTTTTCTACTAACTTAAAAGGTATTCAAACTGTAATTAGAAACGAAAAAAGAAGACATACCATACATCTGTTTATCCCACGGTAAACGGTTCAAACTTTTCTAAAAAATGATGACATATAAATTCACCCTCGAAAACAGTTTTCTTGATAAATACAAGAACGTAAAACCTCCATTTGGCTTCAATGGTCTTGGAGAGTTAGTGTACATGCGTACGTACTCTCGTCTTAAAGAAGATGGTACGAACGAAGTATGGTGGGAAACTGTAAAAAGAGTTGTTGAAGGAACTTACACTATTCAAAAAAATCACATCTTAAAGTACCAATTAGGATGGGATGACAATAAAGCACAACTTTCTGCTCAAGAGATGTTCGCCCGCATGTTTAACATGAAATTCTTACCTCCAGGTCGTGGTCTTTGGGCAATGGGTTCTGAACTAACTACAAAGCGTAACCTTTTTGCTGCATTGAACAACTGTTCTTTTGTAAGTACAGAGACAATGGCTGAAGATCCTACTAAACCATTCGAATTTCTTATGGATATGTCGATGCTGGGAGTAGGTGTTGGTTTTGATACAAAGGGTGCTGGTACGGTAACTATTTACCAACCAAACAATGAAGATAAAGTTACCTATGTTATACCTGACTCAAGAGAAGGTTGGGTAAACAGTACAGGAATGTTATTGGATTCATTCTTCCACGCTGGAAGAGTAAATGTAGAATTCGATTATTCTAAGATTCGTGAAGCAGGTCTTCCTATTAAAGGATTCGGTGGTATGTCATCTGGACCTGGACCTTTAATGAAACTTCATGATCAGATCAGAACAATGTTTACGGGTAGACCGGAAGCAGCTACAATTACAGTAACTGATATTGTTGACATCATGAACATGATCGGTTGTTGTGTAGTTGCAGGTAACGTAAGACGTTCTGCAGAGATTGTATTCGGTGATCCTAACGATGACGAATACTTAAAATTAAAAGACTACCGTTGGAATCCTGAGTCTCAACAGATGGAAGGATCTTCAGCACACCGTTCTGAGTACGGATGGTCTTCTAATAACTCAGTATTCTCTACTGTAGGTATGGATTACAGTAAAGTAGCAGGACAAACTGCTGTGAATGGTGAGCCTGGCTACATTTGGTTAGATAACATGAGAAAGTTTGGACGTATGGGTGACGCTCCAGACAATAAAGATAATCGCTCAATGGGTACTAACCCATGTGCTGAGCAAACACTAGAATCTTATGAGTTGTGCTGTTTAGTAGAGACTTTCCCTACAAGAGCAACTTCTAAAGAAGATTACTTAAGAACATTGAAGTTTGCTTACTTATACGCTAAAACAGTAACGCTTACAAATACACACTGGCCTGAAACCAACCGTGTATTATTAAGAAACAGACGTATTGGTACTTCTATGTCAGGTATAGCTCAGTTTGTTGAGAAACACGGTATAGATACATTCAGAGAGTGGTGTGACGAAGGATACAACACTATCCAAAACTGGGATACTATCTATGCTGAGTGGTTGTGTGTTACTCCTTCTGTAAAAACAACTTCGGTAAAACCTTCTGGAACAGTATCATTACTACCAGGTGTTACTCCAGGTATGCACTACCCAGAAAGCAACCACTACATTAGACGTATTCGTTTATCGAAAAAATCTCCTCTAATTGAGAAGTGTATCGCGGCGAATTATCACGTAGAGCCTTCAGTATCTGAATCAGATACTATGGTAGTATCCATTCCAGTTGAAATCCCAGGTGTTAGAACAGTCAATCAAGTGGGAATTTGGGAACAAGTTCACTTGGCTGCTTTCCTTCAACGTTATTGGGCTGACAACCAAGTATCAGTTACTGTAACATTCAAGAAAGACGAGGCCAACCAAATTGAGCCTATCTTGAACTACTTCCAGTATCACTTGAAGTCGATCAGTTTCTTACCAAAATTAGAATTAGGTAATACAGTCTATCCTCAAATGCCTTACGAAGAGATTTCTAAGGACAAGTATGATGAGTTAGCAAAACATATCAAGCCTTTGAACTTCGATGAGATGGGTCAAGGTCAAGATGTAGAGGCAGAGAAATTCTGTGATGGCGACCACTGTCAGCTATAATTTACATCAGAAATAAAAAAGAGTTCGATATTTATATATCGAACTCTTTTTTTATGGGTTTTAAAAAAAATCATTAAATCTGATCAGTTTCCAACTCTTTATTTTTTATATTATAAATAGGTACAATAGGGACTATCTGATGTAAAATACCATAACAATAGACACCCAGAAATCCACCGAGTGCATCAGCAAAAAAGTCTAGTACATCACCTTCCCTTGCATCAAGCATCAAACCTTGTAATATTTCTGTCAATGCTCCCCAAGAACAAACAATAATGAGTACTGTTCTCACTATTTTTCCTTTTTGATTATTAAAAAATCGACCACCACAAAAAGAAAACATCAAACAAGCAGTAAATATTCCAAAAATTCCAAAATGTGCTACTTTATCGAAATGTGGTATTTTAGAGAAAAAACTGTCAGGATCTACAGGCTGTACTGTTAATAACAACTTAATTGTCACTAAAAACCACAAAACTGATGGAAGTAACCACAGTATATCTTTTCCTATTCCGTTCTTGTTCATTATTTTCGTCATAAATTTGATTCATTAAGTCACAAAAGTATGCGATATACCTCATTATATATAACCATATTGTTATCTATCAGTGTATTTTTTAATGCACAGGCTCAAAAAAAGAAAAAATTAAAAGGTAAAGATGAAATAGCGATTGTTTCTACCGATTTTGGAGAGATTGTTTTTTTACTTTCAGATAAAACACCAGAACATAAAGAGAACTTTATCAAACTGGCCAAAGAAGGCTTTTATGATGGGACGATATTTCACAGGGTGCTAAAAGGATTTATGATTCAAGGAGGCGACCCTAATACACGCACCGATGGAGACTCTACAAGAATTGGTATTGGATCTCCTGGCTATACTTTAAATAGTGAATTTACGGATGAACTAAAGTTCGATTATGGTACAATTGGCATGGCTCGCCAAAGTGATGAGATTAACCCAAGTAAATCATCAAGTGGATCACAGTTTTTTATTATTGTATCTAGAGATGGAGCATATCATTTAGATAGTGACTATACCGTCTTTGGTCGAGTGATAAAAGGGATGGAAGTCGCTGAAAAAATCGCCGATTTGGAAATAAATTCAGATGCAATTCCTCTCAAAAGACATGAAATAAATATAAAAGTTGTTAAACTTAAGAAGAAGGATATTGTAAAAACGTACGAATTAGATAATTTTTAGATCGATATGTAGAAAAAATAGGTGATTATCAACATTCAGTAACAAGTTTTAGGGAATCGAAATTATTTTTTATCAGTTTTCTAATTAAATTTGCCTTGTTCAAAATTTGGGATGTTTATTACTGAAATGTTTTTAGTTTCTATATCACATATTTTGTTTTATAAAGTATTTAGTTCGCAGCAAGATTAAAGAAACTCTTAGAGAAATGACAAAAACAACAATACTTACAATTTTAATGATACCTGTAGTATTTTTACTAAGTTATTCATTATATCATAGTGTTTTTGACACCATTCAAGAATCAGAGGAGATCCGCATTTCAGAAAAAAATGTAATCCTTCGTTTGAAATTGATACGTGAAGCTGAAACAGCTTACTTCCAACGTTATAAAGAGTATACTGGATCATGGGATACGCTAGCAATGTTTATCGACAATGATTCAATTTACAACGTTCAGAAAAGAGAGATCATTCAACCTCGTAAGAAAAATGACCCTCTTTACTATACTCGTACTGACTCAGTTCGTATCGAATATGATACAATCGACGCAGTACAAGTAAGAGAAAAAATCTTCCCTGGTGAAGACTTTGATGCTACAAGGCTAAAAAGAATTCCAGGTAAGAAAGGAAAAGAATTTACACTTTCTGCAAGTACGGTCAAAAAAGGTAACGCTACTGTAGCGGTTGTCGAAGTTGTTGACAAATACCCTCGTGACCCTCACCGTAAAGAATCTAACCCTTCTCCTACAAAGAGATTACTTAAGTTTGGTTCTTTAACTGAAGCTACTACTGCAGGTAACTGGGAATAACATTGGAAGATCTGCTATTTGAATCAGTCAGATACTCCGTACATTCAGACAGCTTTGATGTTGCTCAACTTGCTAATTACAGCTTGCATTTGAGAATACATCAAAGCTGTTTGACTATAGGGGTATTTGATGCCGAAAACAACGAATGTCTCGTACTGGAATCTTACCACTACGACACAGCACAAAACACTACTGCTCTAATTGTGAATTTGCATAATATTGTGCAAAAACATTCTTTCCTAAATGCGGCATTTTGGAAGAACGTTCACATTATTTCTGCTCTACCTTCTTTTGCATTTGTTCCTGAAGGAATTCATGACGAAGAAAGTAAACAGAATATCTTATCACTCATTTCTAAATTCCATCAGAAAAAAGACAATATTCATGTTCATCCTAAATCTGGAGAAACTGAACTTTGTTTTGCTATCCCTAAAGAATTAGAAGAGTGGCTTTCGGATATGTATAGTAACTCTCAAGTTAGTTACAACCACACTACTGAAAGTTTTATTGTCGAAGCAAATGCATTATTTGGTAATGTATTGCACTGTTACATCGACGTGGACACGATTTTGATCACAAAATCGGATGATGAAAAAGTCCGTTTTGCGAACACTTTTAAATATAAAACTCCTCAAGACCTTTTGTATTTTGTTCTTTTTGTTTTAGAAGAATTAAATATTGACCAACAAGAAGCAGAAGTGGTTATTTGGGGTGAAGTCGATTTCCACGGAGAAAGTATTAAAACACTTAAAAAGTTTATAAACAAAGTATCTGCTGGCACACGACCAACAGATGTTCGTTTCGCTTACCAATTTGATCAAGAACCACAAGAACAAACGGCTATTGATATAATTGGAAATATGAAATTAAATAAATGAAAAGAATAGCTTTTTTCCCTGGCACTTTTGATCCGTTTACAAGAGGTCATGAAGACATTGCTCTTCGTGGTGCAGAACTTTTTGACGAAATCATTATTGGAATAGGTCACAATACTAAGAAAAAGAGATTTTTTCCTGCTGAGGCCATGAAAATCCTTATCGAAGAACACTTTAAGGATAACCCTCAAATAAAAGTGATCTTGTATCAAGATTTAACGGCAAAAGTAGCTAAAGAATTAGGCGCTACTGTACTTCTTAGAGGACTAAGAAATACAACAGATTTTGAATATGAAAACAGTATTGCTCAAGCCAATAGACACATTAACGGATTAGATACTGTTTTCATATACACTTCTCCAGAATTCTCTCACCTAAGTTCTTCTATAATCAGAGAGTTACATAAATTCGGACATACCGTAGATGAGTTTGTTCCATTTTCTTTAGAAGTACCCAAATAATCTTTATCACCTAGAGAATAATATCATTAGATTTAAAAAGTTTAAGAGCAGACTAATCAACTTAAATTTTTTAATGCTAAATTGCACCTAATCCTTAATAATAGAATTATTACTAAGGTTTTAAGAACGATTATTTAAATTAAATAATCTAATTTTTAGATAAACATTTTTATCTCTGATCCCTCGCTTAATTAAAATAGCTTTGGATCAACGGCCAGTTTGCCGACCCTATCTATCAGATAGCTTAAATATATATATTATGGGATGTCAATCGTGTTCGACGATGGCATGTGGTGTACCTACAGGTTGCGGAAGTAACGGCGATTGCCAATCAGGCGGTTGCAGTAAATTAAATGCTTTCGATTGGCTTGGAGATATGGATCTGCCATCCTCACAACGCTTCAATATAATTGAAATAAAATTTAAAGGTGGACGCAAAGGGTATTTTAGAAATACCAACCACCTGGAAACTTATATCGGTGATCCTCTTGTAGTTGATACAGGAAATGGACATCATATAGGTCATGTTAGCCTTCAAGGCGACTTAGTACGTCTTCAAATGTTGAAAAAGAACGTTGAAGACGACGAAAGTATTCTTTCTATTCTACGTCATGCTACTCCTAAAGATTTAGAGAAGTTAGCTATGGTGAAGAATAGAGAAATTCCTACACTTTACAAGACCAGAGAAATCATTCAAGATCTTAAGCTTGATATGAAACTTTCTGATGTTGATTTCCAAGCAGACAATTCTAAAGCTACTTTCTATTACTCAGCAGACGATAGAGTCGATTTCCGTCAGCTGATTAAAGTATTGGCAAGTGAGTTTAAGATCCGTGTAGAAATGAGACAAATCTCTTTAAGACAAGAGGCAAGCCGCTTAGGTGGTATTGGATCTTGTGGTAGAGAATTATGTTGTTCTACATGGTTAACGGAATTTAAAAGTGTTTCTACTTCTGCTGCACGTTATCAAAACCTTTCTTTAAATCCTTCGAAACTTTCTGGACAGTGCGGGCGACTAAAATGTTGTTTAAACTATGAGTTGGAAACGTATATTGATGCTTTGGTAGATATTCCAATGATCGATAAAAATTTACGTACTCAGAAAGGAGAAGCTCACCTTCAAAAGGTAGATATTTTCAGAAAGCGTATGTGGTTTAGTTTCCAAGGTGAAACTACTTGGCATGTCATTTCTACAGAAAGAGTAGAAGAAATTTCTAGAATGAATGCTAAAGGTAAATTCCCCGAAACATTAGAGGAAGATATCGAAGAAAAAGCACCTGCATTCCAAGAACAAAAGCTAAGTAGTATTCTTGATAAGCAGCCACTTCCTCAAAAGAAGAAGAAGAAAAAAGCTGATAATAGAGCGAAAGGTGGACAGAACCAACAAGGAAATACTGGCCAAAACCAAAATCGCAAAAAGAATCAACCTTCTAACAGAAAGCAGAATCAAAAAGGAGGACAAGGAACACCACAACAGAAGAATGCTCCTAAAAAGGGCAATTCTCCACAAAAAGGTGCTCCTAAGAAGAATGCCCCTCAAGGAAATTCTAACCCTGCTCAGAAAAAGAAAGATGGACCAAAACGTCCTTTTAAACCTAATTTCAAAGGGAACAAAAGACGTAAAAGACCAAACAATAATGATGAATAAAATCTATCCATTTTTTATCAAGTTAAGCTGTCTATTGGTCGCTCTATCATTCTACAGCTGTGATAGTACAAGAGTAGATGAAAAATACATTGATTTTACAGAAGGTATTTGGCCTGTAGATTCATTGGCAAGTTTTGATTTTGATATCGAAAACCCCAATGAAGATTACAACCTTATCACATACATAAGAAACACGAATGATTATCCTTACCAAAACATCTATATCAAATACTCTTTGATATACAATGGAGAGGAAAATAATGATACCATTATCAATAATACATTAAGTGATTTTCAGTTATTCGAAGTAAAATCAGGTAAACCTTTTGGAGAAATGGAAACCTCTTTAGGTAATAGTAGCACTGGTGCGATTTACAATCACCCTTTACTATTAAAGAAAGACATTTCATTCCCAAAAGAAGGAAATTACTCCTTAGAAATCCAACATTATATGCGACAGGATTCTTTGGAAGGAATTATTGGAGTAGGTTATCGAATAGAACATTCGAAATAAAAAAAGAGGTATTGCTATAAACAATACCTCTTTTTTTATCACTTAATTTGAGCTTTTAATAAGGCGATTCAAAATTGAACATATCTTTATACTTTTCTTGCTGTTTTAAGACATGTTCTATTGATTCTGTGACTATTTCACCCATGTTTTCACACTTAGAAAAACGATTGTTTTTATAATGTAAAGTCAGCTCATCTCTAAGTGTTTCTACATTTTTATGAGGTGCTATGATATCTTTCCTCATTGTTTTTAATATATCTTTTGCTCTATGACGGAAACCCATAACACGGGTAGCAATCATAAATCTTTCTTCTGCTTGATATTGTCTTACCGATTCCCATGAAATCTTACCCATACCCAATTGAATCACCGGGTTATTTTGTCTATAGAACTGAGGCATGTAGATATTCCTTCTCCCTTCATAACTTTGCTGATCAAAATCTATTGGGCGAATTCTATAGTTGATTTCATCAAAATCTGGCACCATTAATACTACCCAGTTGGAAGAGTGCATATCTCCCAATAATTGCACAAAACATCTCTCATTAAACTTAATAAACTCTTTCGCCAAACGTGTTTTATTCTGATGCCCATCTTCTAGATAATTATTAATAAACATATCACCTGGAATACCCGGAATATGCTCTTCAATAAGCGTTTGTTCAGTCACTAAGTAACTCACCTTATTGGGCGATAATATATCCTCTAACTCTAAACCATAAATACGTGAAGCATCGGCCACTTTAATATAGAAATAGTCAAAGTTATCGTTTACACGGTTTACAATTCGAATTCTAAAAGGCTTTGTATTACCATATGTACACATATCCACCCTCTCCACAAAAAGGTGTTCCATTACAGTAAGGTTACCATCGGCTCTTAAAGACGCATACAACTCTTTCAGCGTAGAGTAAATATGCTCCATATCGTCTTGCGGATAATACACAGTTACCCATAAAGTATCCTCCCCTTGTGAATCATATAATGGAACTGCAGTATTAAAGCGCAAAAGGTCATTATAATCTATGGATATAGGCGATAATCGATCGTACTGATCTAAAAAATATTCTAATGGTTCAGTGACAGGATAAGGTACTTTTTTCTTACTGATAATGGCCATACGCTACAATTCGGTCTAAGTGATAAGTTTGAGATATTCTGTGTGTTCTATCGAATAGATAATTAAATCTCTGCTTAAAATTACATATTTTTTGTACCCTATTAAAAAGATATTCATCATTTGATGATAAATAAGAGAAAGATCATCAAACCGTAGAAATATTCATTGAACATATCTCAATCAAAGTTGCACCTCCTTTTTAACTATTGCATCTTTGTGTTTTATTGTTCAAATACATTTAATAAAATAAGATGAGTAAAGTTAATTTTGATATTGTTGAAATGGAGGAAACGGATTACAGAAACCACCCTGCCCTTGCCAATACAGATATTCGAAATGCTCAACTTATTTTATTAGGAAAACAACCTCACACTCCCAAAAAAGCGCTAAGAGAAGGAACTTACCTTCATTCAGCAATTTTAGAACCTGAAGAATGGGTAAGAATTCAAAGAAAACTACCCGCAAAACAAGCCAATCGAATCAATAGAATCGCTCAAACAGCTAGAAACTATCCGTTAATGCAAGAAATGCTTTCTCACTCAAATGCTCAGGTAGAAAAGTGTATTTTCTGGAAAGATCCCGTTACAGGTTTAGAGTGTAAAGCTAAACCCGATCTATTTATTGAGGGAGAAGTCGTAATGGACCTAAAAACTACTTCTAGAACTATTAAAGGAGCCTTCGAAAATCAAGTATTAAGAAATGATTTCGATCGTCAGATTTCTTTTTATAATATTCCTATTCAAGCTCCAATAGCTAGAGTAATTGGTGTAAGTAAAATATCTAAAGGAAAATTGTTTCGTTTAGACTGGGAAAGAGAAGATGAATATCTAAAAAATGGACGTCAAAAAGCAGACATTCTTTTAAAAAAATTAGCGGATGATACTGAATTGATCGAAAAAGTTATTCAGCTAAGAAAGTTTAAAAACCAAAAATAGGTTACTTCATCAATCTATAGACTTCTTCTATTTTTAAGAACAACATAAATTATAGTATATTTGTGAAGCTATCAATTGGTTAATGGATTGATAGACGCTACTTTATACATATATTTTTTCAATAACACCCAGTTGTAAAACTGCTTATCACTATCTATACAACCCATTTATGAAATTATTGAGATTTCTACATATCTTTTTATTTTTTATAGGAGTCACATTGTTTCCTACGATTCTATCTGCACAAGATTCTGAAGATAATCTAAATACAGTCCTTTATGTAAAGCTTAAAAGCGATCAAAATGAAGTTTTAGGTCCCTGGTCTCGATCTTATTTATCGGATAAAGATGAGCCCGCCAAAATGCTTAAACCTAAGTTTTACATGCACCTTATTCAAAGAAGAGTAAGAAACCTTTCTACAGAACGTTTTTTCCCAAGACCCTATCCTGATATTTTAGAAATTGAATTACAGCCAGGAAGCAGTGTAGAAAACGCAATAAAAAAATTAAAAGAACATCCACTAGTAGAATATGTAGAAATAGAAGAATATGTAAACGATTTATATACTCCTAATGATACTAGAAGTGGTGAACAGTTTTCTATACCATTACATAATCTCACAGAAGCGTGGGATATTAGTAGAGGTGATGAAAATGTAGTCATTGGTATTCATGACTCCGGTTTTAATACTTCTCATGAGGACCTCATGGGCAATCTTTATGTAAATGAAGCAGAAGCAAATGGTTTTGATGGAGTTGATGATGATAATAATGGCTATATAGATGATATACATGGATGGAACTTTAAAAGAAACTCCAATGATTTATCTGGTACAGCACATGGTATTTATGTATCTGGAAGTGCATCTGCTACTGGCGATAATAATCTAGGTGTTATTGGTAGTGGTTTTAACTGTACGTATTTACCCGTCGTTAGAAGCCGCCTAAGTAGTCTAGTATACACTTGTGAGCAAAACAATGTCAAGATTGTCAATATGTCTTGGGGTAGTAGAGGTAGTAATCAAATTTCTTATCAAGAAGTGATTAATTATTATTCTGAAACACCTGAATATGACATTCTCTTTATTGCTGCTGCAGGTAATGACCCTCATGGTAATGTCCCTTCTGATTATTACCCTGCTTCTTATGAAAATGTTTTATCAGTAACAGGTGTCAATCAAAATAGAGAAAATACAGGTAGAACTAGAGGGTATTTAATCGATGTAGCAGCTGCTGATGGGTCTTTATCAACACATAATTCTGGCTATGCCAATCAATTTGGAACATCTTACGCCTCTCCTACGGTTGCAGGTATTGCAGGATTGATTCGTTCAGAGTTTCCTGATCTAAAGGCTTATCAAGTGGCTGAGTTAATTCGATATACCTCAGATACTACTTTTTACGATGTTGCTGCGAATAATGGTCTAAAATATTTACAAGGTTATGGAGTTGTTGATGCTCATCGAGCTTTAACCGGAAAGGATAATATACACGTAGCTCGAGCAAGTAATATTCGTTACAACAAATTGAACTCTAGTGATATCTTTTTAGCTGCTGGAGACTCCATGGAAATCAACATGGATATTCAAAATATATTCAATGGGAATAGCAACCTCAAAGTAAAACTCACTCCATACGACCCAAATATTACTGCAGTTTCTAATGAAGTTACAATTGGCCAAATATTAGAATCCCAAATAACCAACAACCCTAATCCTTTTGTATTTAAGTTAGGACTCTTAACCAATCTTCATGAAAATCATTATTTCAAAATAGAATTTTATGATGAAGCTAATAACTATTACGATTGGCAAAATATAGAAATCAACCTCACGTTACAGCAATACATCAGTCTCAATAATATCAACGGTTATTTTAGACCTGACGGTACTTTAGGTACTGCTCATGGATTAAACTTTGGTTCTCATCCAATGACTAAATCTACAGGTCTTATGTTAGTAGCTAACAACAAAGTAGTTGATGTCGCTTATACTGATAGTGATAACAATATTCGATCTGCTGATTTTAGAGGAACTAATACCATACAACAAGTAACAACATCGTCTACAGATCCTGTTTATCCTTATTCTGAATATCTATTTCAATATGACGATGGTAATGCGACTGATCCTATTGGATTAAATATCACTCAAAGATTATTTGGCAAATTCGAAACCAACCGTGATAGAGCCATTTTTACCGAGTATCAAATTACCAATAATGGTACTGGGGATTTAGACTCTTTAGCAATCGGGCTATTTACAGACTGGAATTTTAGTTATCAAGGTAATGATCTACCTTTCCAGGAAGACAGTTCCAGATGTTATTATGATCCGGTAACGCAAACAGTTTACGCCTTTCATTCTAATAATTTCTTGAATGGTGCCATTCGATTATTAAATAGAAATGAGACTGTCCATCTTCAAAATATGGATATTATGCGTCCTATCAACTCTGAAATCGATATTAGTAATGATTATACAGACGCAGAAAAAATAACCACTCTATCCAACGGCATTGGTACCGAAGTACTTGGATACAGTACTATTGGAGGGACAAATATTGCCACCGCTCTAGGAACAGCATTAGCAGATGTGAAACTAAATGAAACTGTACATGTAGGATTTTTATTTGTTGTTGGAGAAAGTATTGATGTAATAAGAACACAATTAGATTCCGCACAAAAAGCATCTGAATATTGGCTAAAAGGACCTTCACCTTCAATTGCTCATCAAGTAGCGAATGAAGGTGAAATGGTGAACATTAGAACGACAACATTCGATTCTTTAGCTTTATACAAATTGGAAGGCAATACTAAAGTGTTAAAAGGTAGAGGCCGACTTTTCCAAGTACTTATTGATAGTATCGATTATTATTATGTACAATCACAGGGACGTTTTGTATATGATGGTGACTTAGTTCAACTAACTGGAGATGCTATCCCTTATCTTTCTGCAACTACTCCAATGAATGTTTGTAGAAATACCAAAGTAATTGTCTCCCCTAATGGTTGTAGTACATTTAATTTCTACGATAACCCACTTATGATCTCGCCGGTATATACAGGTTCATCTCTTATTCTCGAAGATTTAGAAAGAGACACCACTTTCTATGTAACTTGTGCAGTCAATAACAGTATAGATAATTCATTACGTATAGATGTACTTGTTAAAAATAGTATTAATAACTTCCTATTATCAGAGAATTCCTCTTATGTTGGAGGTGCTGTTACTGCCACTTTAGCACAAACAGACGATGCCGTTTCTTGGCAGTGGTATCATAATGGAGAGTTACTAAATGCCAACGATCAAGCAAGTGTAGACATCAACTTTAGTAGACAGGGTACTCATGAAATCCGACTCTCTGCTACCAACGAAGCAGGGTGTACTTATTTTGTTACAAAAGAAATTGAAGTTTTTCTTGACAACCCTAATTCTTCAGTGGTCTCTTTATTGGAGAATAGTATTTTATATCCAAATCCAATTAAAAACGGT
Organism: Flammeovirga yaeyamensis; assembly: GCF_018736045.1. Lineage (NCBI taxonomy): Bacteria > Pseudomonadati > Bacteroidota > Cytophagia > Cytophagales > Flammeovirgaceae > Flammeovirga > Flammeovirga yaeyamensis. The sequence continues at coordinate 4,222,453 of NZ_CP076132.1, forward strand.
TGGGTGAATATTACTGTTCCATCAAGTATTGGTCAAATTACCTTTGATCTACTTCAAGTTGATGGTTCACTTATTCAGGCCCATGTACCTTATGTGATGGATGGAAGTAAATATACTGTTTATCTTCCTCAGCATCTATCTTCAAAAACCTATCTACTCAGAGGGCAAGCAAATGGAGGCAGTTACACCTGGAAGATCTCCATTGATTAAAATAGTGTTATTATTTACAACCTAAATGATATCACTTATTGCAAAAGTGCTACCTTTGTAGCCTAATAGAATAAGAACCAAATATTTAGTATGCGTAAGTTTTTAGGACTTATTCCTGCACGTTACGGTTCATCGCGTTTAGAGGGAAAACCTCTAGCAGATATTTGCGGTAAACCGATGATTCAACACGTGTATGAACGAGCTAAAGTCGCGATTGAAGATGTGTATGTAGCCACTGATGATCACAGAATCGTTGATGCTGTAGAGTCTTTTGGCGGTAAAGTGATTATGACTTCGGCAAATCACGAAAATGGAACATCAAGATGTCTTGAAGCGCTTGAACTAGTGAACAAACAAACTTCTGCGGGATTCAACGCCGTAGTCAATATCCAAGGTGATGAACCACTATTGGAACCTTCTACTTTAACAGAATTAGTCAATAGTTTTGATGATGAAACCAACTTTGCCACTTTGGTAACTCCTGTGGTACATCAGCAAGATTTAGAAAACGATAGTGAAGTATTTGTGACTTTCGATCACAATAAAAATGCACTTTATTTTAGTAGAGCAGTCATTCCTACGGTTAGAGGGAAAAAACGTAGTGAGTGGATGCAACATACTACTTTTTACAAGCACTTAGGATTATATGCCTATACCGATGAAGCCCTAAAACTGTTCTCTACTTTAGCTCCAACAACATTGGAAAAATTAGAGAGTTTAGAACAACTTCGTTGGGTAGAACATGGATACCAAATTAAGGTCGGAATTACAGAACACGACAGTATTCCTGTGGATACAAAAGAAGATTTGGAACGAGTGAGGAATATTATGCAAGAGTTAGTATAAAATTTACAAATACCTAACGTTAATCATTGGTCGTTAATTCAAAAAAATTTTAAATTGCGGCTTATTGGAATACACCTCTTTTTTTTGGGTATTCCACTATAAATAGCAATCGAATACAAATGAGTAAAAACATAGTAAAAGTTGGCGATATCAATTGTGGAGCCGACGAATTATTTCTGATCTCTGGACCTTGTGTTATCGAGGACGAGAGCATCATGTTAAAAACTGCTGAAAAGTTAAAAGAAGTAACGGAACGCCTAAACATTCCTATGATCTACAAGGCGTCTTTCCAAAAAGATAACCGTTCTTCTGTAGATTTCTACAGAGGTCCAGGTATTGAGGAAGGTCTTCGTATTCTTCAAAAAGTAAAAGACGAATTCGGTTTTTCATTGGTATCAGATGTTCACTACCCAGATCAGGTAAAACCTGCTGCTGAAGTATTGGATATCATTCAAATCCCTGCTTACTTATGTATGCAAACAGACCTAGTAGTGTCTGCCGCAGAAACAGGTAAAGTAGTGAATATCAAGCATGGTCAGTTCTTGGCTCCTGAGAACATGATCAAGCCAGCTCAAAAAGTAGAATCTACAGGTAACAAAAATATCATCTTAACAGAAAGAGGTTTCACTTTCGGTTACAACGATATGGTCGTTGACCCTCGTTCTTTCTACGAAATGAGAAAAACAGATTACCCTGTTGTTTTTGATGTAACTCACTCTATCCGTAAATATGGTATTCCTTCTGCGGATCCTAACGGAGGAGCTCGTCAATACTTAGGTACTTTGGCAAGAGCAGGTGTGGCTGCAGGTGTTGATGGTTTATTTATCGAAACTCACCCATGTCCTTCAGAAGCACTTTGTGATGCCGCTTCTCAATTAGAAGTAACACAATTAGAGGAATTCTTAAAGCCACTAATTGAAATTCATAATATTGAATTAAGCTATAGAAATAGCCCTAATCATTAAGATAAAATAATAGTAAAATACTTATAGAATGGAATTATATTTAGATTCTGCTGAGATCAACGAGATCAAATCAAGTTTCCAACAGTTACCTTTCATGACTGGATTAACTACGACACCTACTTTCATGGCGCGTCATGGTATTACAGACATCGATGGAACTATTGTAGAACTTTCTAAAATTGTACCTGTACTTCAAATCGAAGCTTTAGGTGATACAGCTGAGGAAATTGTTGCAGAAGCAAAAAGACAAGAAGCTTTAGGTCTTGACCGCGACAAAACAGTTTACAAAATTCCAGTATCAATGGAAGGTTTGAAAGCTTGTTCTATGTTGGTTAAAGAAGGCTTTAAAGTAAATATTCACTTAGTATATACTTTACAACAAGCATATATGGCTATGCAAGCTGGTGCAACTTACGTTTGTCCACTTGTAGGTCGTCTTCAAGATCAAGGTCATGATGCTCTTGGTTTAGTAGAGCAATGTGTTGAAGCTGTAAACTACTACGGTTACAATACTAAAATCATGTTCTCATCAGTTCGTACAATCCAACACATCCGTGATGCTGTAGAACTTGGTGTTCACACGATTACTGTACCTTGGAAAATCATGAAGCAGTTAACTGATAACCACTTCACGAAAATCGGTACTGATCAGTTCATCAACGATACTCGTTTAATGACTGAACGCGTAGGTGATGCGATTTCTGAAACAAACCCTACAGTAACAGCTGAAACTACTGTTGCTGATTGTTTAGTAGCTATGACTACTTACAAAACTGGTGCAGTTACAGTAATTGATGCTGAGAAAAACCCTATCGGAATCTTTACTGATGGCGATCTTCGTCGTTTAGTAACTGAGAAAGGTGGTGACGTTTCTGGTATCAAAGTAAACGAATTAGGACTTACTGCTCCTATTTCTATCGATGCTCACGAATTGTTATTCGCTGCTCATAACTTGATTAAAGAAAAGCAAGTTGACGAACTAGTAGTTACTTTAGACGGTAAAGCTATTGGTATGTTAGACGTTCAAGATATCGTAAAATAATATAATCTCTTATGAGAGAAGAATTATTTGTTGAAGGAGGAGGAGTGTTCGTAGCACCCTCCTCTTCTCTTTTAGAGCAATTGAAAAATGTAAAAGGCCTAATTTTCGATTGGGATGGCGTTTTTAATAATGGCGTTAAAGGTGGAAATATGCCAAGTCCTTTCTCTGAAGTGGACTCTATGGGTGTAAATATGCTACGTTTCGGCTATTTTTTGGAACATGGTAAAATCCCTTTTACAGCCGTTGTTACAGGAGAATACAACGAAGCTGCTTTTAAATGGGCACAAAGGGAACATTTGGATGCTGTTTGCTATCTAGTAAAAGATAAAGTAAAAGTATTGCCATTGGTAGACGAACTTTCTGGTGTTCAGCCAGAAGAAATTATGTTTACTTTTGATGATATTTTGGATATATCTTTAGCAAAAGCAGTAGGTGCTCGATTTATGATTGGCCGTGACGGCAGTCCTCTCTTTACTGAATACTGTAGAATGAATGGACATTGTGATTATATCACAGGAAATCCAGGCAACAACAATGCAGTGAGAGAAATTTCTGAAGTGGCTTTATGTCTTTTAGATCGATTTGATGAAACCATCGATAAAAGAGTCGAATTTGAAGGAGATTATGCCACTTATATCAACCTAAGACAGCAGATAGAAACAAAATATTTTAAAAATGATAAAGGGGAATTCATTCCTTCTAATCCTTTTGAATAAATTGCTTTTTATTTTTATCAATTAGTGATTTGATCATCTGTAGTTTATATAAGACACTTAGAGAGAAGCCTTTTAGCTTCTCTTTTTTTATAACATATTTCAAGAAATACTATCCTTTTTTGTGAATTTCTTAAAATAATTGATGCTTTTGATGAAATTTATCACCATCTATTTGGGAATAGCGAATGTTAAAAATAAATTTACGGTCCGATTGAGTAGAAAACATTTTATACATACTATGTAACTTCTACTTACTGTTTCAAACAAACACTTAAATAAAGGGCCTTTGAAAGTTATAGATCGTTTAATTCAAGCTGAAAGGGAGAAGAAAACTTTGTTCTCGTTCGAGTTACTCCCACCTGTTAGAGGTAAAAGTATACAATCATTATTTGATGCTATTGATCCTCTAATGGAATTCAATCCAGCGTTCGTGGACGTAACTTATCACCGTGAGGAGTATGTTTATAAAGAACTTCCTAACGGATTGTTTGAAAAATCTGTTCAGAGACACCGTCCCGGAACAGTTGCTGTTTGTGCTGCAATTATGCACAAATACAATGTAGACACCGTACCTCATATTATTTGTGGTGGTTTTTCTAAGGAAGAAACGGAAAATATTCTTATTGAATTGAATTTCTTAGGAATTGAAAATATCCTTGCACTTAGAGGTGATGCTGCTAAAGGTGAAGCTGCATTTACTCCTCATCCTAAAGGATATAAATACGCTTCTGAATTGGTAGAACATGTAGATCAATTGAATAAAGGTGAATTCATGTATGCTGAATCTGGTTTTAAAGGTGGATTCTGTATGGGTGTTGCGGGTTATCCTGAAAAACATATGGATGCAAGTAACCTAGATACGGATATAAAATACTTAAAGCAAAAAGTTGATTTAGGTGCTGAGTACATCGTTACTCAGATGTTCTTTGATAACCAAAAGTACTTCGATTTTGTCAAAAGGTGTCGTGAGGCTGGTATTACAGTCCCTATTATTCCAGGTCTGAAACCATTGACTACAAAAAGACAGTTAACACTTTTACCTAATATCTTTAAGTTAGATTTCCCTCAGGAACTAATTAAAGAAGCTGAGAAGTGTAAAGACAATAAAGCGATTAAGCAATTGGGTATTGAATTCGGTATTCAGCAAGCCAAAGAACTAATGGAATTTGGTGTACCTAGTATGCATTATTATTCTATGGGTAGATCTACTTCTGTAAAAGATATTGCAGAAGCTATATTCTAGAATATCAAAATATCATTATATTTCAGCAATCATTCCATAAAGGGGTGATTGCTTTTTTTATGACTTGGATTGGCATACTTCTATTCATTATACTGATTTACTTTCATTGGAAATCGGAATTCACAAGTAAATCGGCTTTTCGTAAATTATATTTTCCATTTTTACTGACTAAACTCTTATTAGGTAGTATGGTCGGTATTATTTATACCTATTATTATCAAGGGGGAGATACGTTTGCTTTGTTCAATGACGCCAAATTTCTTTCTGAATTAGCAATAAACCAGCCCTCGGAGTATATCAATTATATTTTTAGTAGACCCTACCACTACCCTGAACATATACAAAGTCAACTTTTAAAAAGTAATGCCTCTACTTCTATCTTTTGTATTCTGCTCAGTTTGATAAACATTTTCACCAATAATAATTATTGGATTAGTGGTTTATTCTTCAGTACTTTTTCGTTTATGGGAATATGGTTTTATATAAATACCCTTAAAAAGTATAACCCAAAATTACATTTTAGTTTAATTCTTCCCTTTATCGTTCTTCCATCGTTTGCTTTTTGGAGCAGCGGTATTATAAAAGAATCCATTTGTATGGGTATTTGTTTTTCAATTGCAGGATTTTGGGTGAAAACTGAAAAAGAAAAAAGAATCAATTGGCCTCTACTTTTTATTCACTTACTTTTTGCCTTTTTATTATTGCAAATCAAGTTTTATTATTTCTTATATCTATTCTTGATGCTAAGTGTAAATCAATTTATGTTTAGAAATAATGCTTCAAATAGAAAAGTGAACATAAAAACATATTTTGCTTTTACTGTTCTTATCATTTTAATACTACTACTATTACCTAAAATTCATTATCATTTTGATTATCAGAGACTCTTAACGACGTTAGAAACAAATTACATTAAATTATATAGTACTTCTAAAGACGGTACTGCTATTGAACTTCCTTATTTTGATGGCAGTTTAAGTGGTTTTATCATCTCCTTTCCTTTTGCATTAATAGGTGCTTTTGAATTAAGTAATTGGAATTCATCAAAAACACTATTTCAATGGTATTCTTTGATAGAAAATTTGATTGTTTTGATCGTTTTTAGTTTTGCTGTCTTCCAATTCACAAAAATTGAAAACATAAAAAAACGCCCCTTTTTAATAGGAGCGTTGGTATTTTCAATTTTATGTACTCTTCTCTTTATAGGTATTATGGGTATTGCTAGTCCTAATCTTGGATCTTTAAGTCGATACAAAATTTTATTTTTAAGTACACTAACACATATATCACTTATAATACTAGAACAAAGAAGAAAAGTTGATTAAACATAAAGTTGCTCATCTAAATATATTTCGGCCATCATGCAACGGCTACCACCTCCACAAACTATTTCAATAGTATCTAATGAGGAATGAAGAAGTTTTACATATTTAGACATTGTTTCTTTTTGTTGATCAGTAAAGGCATTAAACGCCTTTGTTGACATCGTTAATGTTTTTTCTCCTTTTAAATTAGTTACTTCCAGTACATTACAGGTAAAACCTTTTAACTGTTCGTAGGTTACATCAATTATTTCTTTCTCTAAACTTCTGAATTTTTCAAAAAGTAGTTCTTTTTCTTTTTGATCTGGGATAGATTCACCGCAAATCACCACAAAGTCTGATGCAATCGACAACATCACATTGGTATGATAAATTGGAGTACCTTCTTCGTCAACCGAATCGAATAATATTGGTTCATAACCCAAATTTTCCATATGATCACCGAATAAAGCTTCATCTGTCCTATGAGAACGACAAGCAAAAGCTACTTTATTCACCCTATCGAAAATAATACTCCCAGTTCCTTCTAGAAAAATATCATTTTCTTCATTTTTTGATAAATCAACCACCTCAGAAACATGAAAGCACATTTCTAACATTTCGATCACATCAGTTCTTCGCTCTAGTCTTCTATTTAGAGGTTTCATTGGATAAAGACAGATTCTCCCGTCTTTATGAGTTGTAAACCAATTATTAGGAAACAAAGCATCTGGAGTATAAGGATCTGGAGTATCGTCTACAACAACAACATCAAGATCATTTTCTCTTAAGTAGTTCACATAGTTATCAAATTCAGATAGTGCTTTTTCTTCAAGGTTATCCAGATTTTTAATCTCGTCGAAGTTCTGAAATTTGTTATCCACAGCTGTATCCTTATTAAAACCAAAGGATGCAGGTCTTACCATTAAAATATGGTTAGAAGAGTTATGTTTATAATGCATTTATTATGAGTAAGTAAGGATAAATCAATGACTTTTGTCAAAGATATAGAGACAAATAAAAGTTTTTTTTAAAAAAAATGAAAAAAAAATTAATAAGTGTAGATTATAACCTTACCGAATAAAGATGAAGAGATATTCATCAATATAAAAATAATCAGATAGGATAAACTTACACTTAATGAATCAAAATGCATTAAGTGTAGTCAATACAAAATAAATAGATATTAAGTGTTAAAATACACTTATAAAATTTTGCGGTAAATAATTTTGACAAAATAAATTAATACCCCATATTTGTAATGTGATCAACGGAAAAGAGTTGCTCACAAATAAAGATTAAGATATCAACAGTCTTTAAGACTGATAAAAATATAAGTAATAATTCATTTCATTTCATACTTTATTGGGAGAGGTTATCATTCAGTGGTAACCTCTTTTTTGTTGTCCATATTTTTTATAATTCATTTTTTATTTCTCAGTTAAACTTATAAATACTCCATTAATATCAGTAAGATATTTCATCCCTATTTTCTGTTATCACTTTTTTCTTATGGCTACAATAAAAAGTGTCAAAACACTCCATGTATTTTTTATCAAATTTCAAAACACCCTATATTCTATTCATGGTCATTTTCAAACAATTTACAATATTAACCTAGTGTGAACTGTTTGAAAACTAAAAATGAATATTAGTTCACAATCATTTTCAGTAAAATCAATAAATGTATTACAAACTATTAAAAAACTGTCAAAACGCAGGTTAAAACCCTTAAAAACAGTGTTTTTATAAGATTTACTGAAGATTTAAATCTCTTCTTTTTTCATTTTTTAGTCGACTTTCTAGATGAAAATTGAAATAAAAAATACCATTAACACTCATTAACAATAAAATTTTATTTTTTTTCTTTTAAGTGTAAGCGCGTACACTTTTAAAATTATAAGCTGATATAGAAAGGATATGTAATAGATTCTAATAGGATCAAAGTACACTTAATGAATAAAAAAGAATAAAGTGTATTTAGAACGAAATATTAAATTATTAAATAGGTAAAATACACTTATAAAATTTCTTTGATTTTAGTTTTGACAAAAGAAAATAATCCTACACCTTTGTCATGTACTCAATCGGGAAGTACAACAAAAATTTGAAACTTATATACACACAACAAAATATATCAAAACATGAAAAAGTTATCATTAATCATTGCAGCGTTATTATTAAGTTTAAGTTCATTTGCTACTGAAGTTTACTTACCATTTAACGGAATCTCTTATTTCTTCAAAGCTTCAACAAATGGAACTTCAGCTACATTAATGTTAGAAAATTTAGAAGGTGAAGAAGTTAATTTCTCAATTGCTAATGCAGAAGGCAAAGTATTTATGCAAAAAACAGTTATTGCTTCTGGAAAAGTAAAAGAAGATATCAACTTTAGATCATTACCAGAAGGAAAATATAACTTCAAATTAAAGTTCGAAGACAAAATGTTAGTTAGAGAGTTTTACATTACTTCAAATAAAACAGCAGTAATGATGAACTATCAATTAGCTACTTCAGATCAAAAGTTCAAAGCATCAATCGTTGAAGATCAATTAAACTTGATCATCGGTAATGATGTAGAAGGTTTTGTAAAATTAAACCTTAGAACAGAAGATGGTGAGTCAGTTTACTCTACAAAATTCTTAGCAGGTGCTAAAAATGTAAAGCGTTTTGACTTATCAACATTGCCTCAAGGTACATATACTACAGAGATGGTTATCGACGGTGTTTCTTACTCAGATTCATTCTCAATCATCAAATAGTTAAAAATATAAGTAATAATTCATTTCATTTCATACTTTATTGGAGAGGTTAGCATACAGTGCTAACCTCTTTTGTTTTATAAGAAACTTTCCTATTATTACGTTCTTATTGCTCAACTTAACGATTTAATACTATGTACACAGAAACTGACTTACATCTAAGTATCAAAAACTTAGCAGAAGAAGACCGTCCAAGAGAAAAGCTGTTATTAAAAGGGCGTCAAGCTTTATCCGACGCAGAACTTATTGCCTTATTAATTGGCTCAGGAACACCAAAAATGTCTGCAATTACCGTAGCTCAGCTTTTATTAAATGCTGCCAACAATCAATTAAACACTTTAGCGGGGTTTAGTATTAAAGACCTTAAACAAATTCAAGGTATTGGAGATGCAAAAGCGGTAACAATTACAGCAGCATTAGAACTGGGAAGGCGTCGAAAACTTCAGGAAACCAAAGAAAAAGTTAGAATTACCTGTTCGAAAGATATTTACGAGTTACTTTCCGAACACTTATTAGACCTTAATCACGAGGAATTATGGATTGTGTTACTTAACCGGGGTAATCAAGTACTAGGAACAGAAAAGGTCTCTATGGGGGGAATGACAGGTACAGTGGCTGACCCTAAAATAATATTCAAAAAAGCTTTGGAGAAAAATGCCTGTTCTATAATTCTTTCACATAATCATCCTTCTGGAAATGTAAAGCCAAGTCAGGCAGACATTTCACTCACAAAAAAAGTAAAAGCTGCAGGTCAGTTTATGGAATTACCCGTACTCGATCACCTAATTTTTGGGAACGAGAAATATTTTAGCTTTGCTGACGAGGGAATTTTATAGCTATCCTAAATTTATTAGTAATATTTTAGTATCTTATTGTTATAAAATATTCGAACTACCAAATACTATTATTGCTTTAAATATGAAATTTACTTTCCTACTCTCTATTCTCTTATGCTTTGCTTTTGAAGGGTTTGCTGAGGGCACATTTCAAAATATAAAACCAGTACTAGAACGCTATACTTCAATCGATGATTGGGAAAATCCAAATAATTGGTCACCAAAAGTAGTTCCTGATAAAAACAGCTTTATTTCAGTAAAAGAAAAATTCTTTATAATCGATTTTAATACAAGATCTTATCATGTATCTGTAGGTAGTATTGACGTCCCTGCAGGGAGTGAATTAACGATTACCAACCAAGGTAATTTACTAGTCAACAATGTATTAACCATTAACAATAAAGCTGCATTAATCATTGAAGGTAAATTAACTGCTCAGAAGATAAATATTTTTGCACATCAAGGAGAGTTTACTTTAGAGGAAACAGGTACTATAGATGCTCACGAAATATTTTTAAAAATTGATGATTATACTGCAGATATCAGAGGTCAGATTTCAAGTACATATATCGATATTGGCTTTGTGAGTAAAAAAGGAAGTCTACTTCTTGGGAATAATGCTTCTATTGATGTTCAAAGTAAGTTTTACATAAGAAATAAGTTCAAAGACAATATTACTGGGGATATCAAAAAGATTTCTTCTTTTGAATGTGAAGGAAATGAAGCAATATGTAAAGGAATTAAATCCAATAGACTGAGAAGGCCTACGATTGTCGACTTTTTTGATATCGAAGTGAACAATCAAACAGCATTTATTTATTGGGAAACACTCAGGGAAAAAAATTGCTCAAAGTTCATTGTAGAAAAATCTGAAAATGGAGTAGACTATGTTTCAATTGGAGAAATTCCCGCAGCGGTAAATGCTAGAGAAATATCTCCATACGAACTACAAGACAAGAATTTTGATACCAACAAAGAAAATTATTATCGCCTTAGAACTGTACAACAAGATTTAGAAGAATTTATTTGGGTAAGACATCTTCCAGCAGGAAAAAATGATAGAGAAGAGTTTGGTGTCGCAAAAGTTTCACCCAACCCTACCAACTTTAAATTAATCCTTCAACTAGAGTTTGAAGATCCAAAGTCTTTAGATATTAAATTACATCATACTCAAAATGAAAGTATTTGGGATATTAAACCTACCATAGAAGGTAACAAAGGTATTTTTAATGTGCACCACTACCCTGCTGGAAACTATATACTTAAAGTAAAAAATAAAGAACAATTGATCTATTCTGGAAATGTGGTCATTTATGCCACTAACAGTAAAGGCAATTTAAAAAATAGTCAAGCTATAATTATCGAAGAAGAATAAATTGATATGAATCCAAAAAAAATTCTATTTCTTGCTATTATCAATTTCCTGATAATAGAATCTTATGCAACCACTCAAACCATACATGGTAGACATTACAAAAACTTTTATGTTGCACCTGGAGATATTGTTGTTGTCTCTGGTGATTTATATTTTGATAGTGATTATTCACATAATGGACAAAATTATTCTTCCAACGGGAGTAGCCCTCATAGTTTTTTGATAGACAATGGAGGGACCCTAGTTGTACAAGGATCTTTATATGTGGATGGTTTGGTAACTATGATTAGTCAACATGGAAAACCTAACGCAAATCATCCAAGTCTTCCTGTAAATGTTAGAGGAAATATACTTATTCAAAGAGATTTAAAAACAAATGGAGCAATAAACTTCCATTCTACACCTCAATCTAACCTTATCGTTTTGGGTAATATCATTAAAACTCAAGAAGTTTATGGTGGTAGACATGGAAATGCTGCTATACACAATGATATTATTGGAACAGATAGAAGTCACCATTATTTAGGAGAACACACTCAAATCCAATCTTCGTTCTTCCATGGAGGAGGAGGTCAAACTAGAATTACACCAGATACTAAAGATCAAATTCCACCAATTATAAAAAATCTAATCACGACATATGCCCCAAATTCACAAGCGGGAGTAGCTCTACCTGTAAAGCTTGTTTATTTCAAAGCAGAAGTAGTAGAGAACTCAGTACACCTAAAATGGGAAACAGCTACAGAAATCAATTCTAAATTATTTATCCTTCAAAGATCATCTACCGAAAATGAGAAGTTTAAAAATATTGAGAAATTTAAAGCAGCAGGGAACTCCAATACAACAATAAAATATGAATTTGAAGATAAAAATGTAAGTTATGGTAATCACATCTATAGGCTTATTGAAAGAGATATTGATGGAAAAGAACAAAATTGGACACAGTTAATACATATTTCTTCCCATAAAAATGACGGGAGAATTCTAAATGTGTATCCTATTCCATGTAAATCTGTATTAAATATTGAATTAAATAATTTAGAAGAAAACGATCAACTCGATATTGAACTTATACATACAGGAACAGGTCAAAAAATACCAGTAGTTCATGAACAAGAATCTGAACGTTATCATCAACAATTAAATGTCCGAGAAATGGAAAATGGTATTTATGTTCTTATTGTAAATGATAATGGTAAATCTATCTTTAAAAAAGAGATTGTCATACAACATTAATGATCATTTTTTTATAAAAACCAAAAAGCTTCATTCAATTGATATATGAATGAAGCTTTTTTCAAATATTCCTTAACGCAATGAACTCAAATAAATATAATACGTGATATATATTAAAATTACTTGAAAAGCGAACTCAAGATATTGAGATTTATTCTCAGCCCATTATTAAAAGAGTTTTACATATTGAACTGAAAATTTGAAACAGTTTCTATTCTATAGGGACTGTTTTTTTATTAGAAATAAAATCCAACTGTAAAATCTACAGCACCTAGAGTATATCCTTGATATTGCCCCGAATACAAATAGTTTAACTGAAGATTAAATATGGCTACAGTTGCTCCGACGCCACCTCTAATTCCAAAGCTCCAAAAGTCATCGATAGGTTTAGGGTCTTGACCTGTGCCTCTATGTTGTAAAAAATAAGTCTTTACACCTCCTATACCACCTTGTACATAAGGGTGAAACAATGTACCCTCTTTTCCTATAATATAATATCTACCTGATGCCATAATTGGAACTTGATACCATACATGAGTAAGTGAAGGATCGACTGGAACAGCTGCAAAAGCATTTACATGTCCTGAAAGGATTCCGTCCCATTTCTCACCTGCATTATAACCTAACTCCAAATAGGCACTGTAACCTAAGTTAGAAAAGGGCGATAGATCTCCTACTCCTTGACTACCACCTCCTCCTATTCCAAAATGGAATTGAGCAAATGATAAAGTAGACAAAAATAGAAACGATATAAGTAACAGGAATTTTTTCATAGGTTTATGAAGAGCACTAAGTTTTTAGAATAGTAAATATTGTGTTATACAAATTAATAGGATTTCATTAAAAAGAAAAGAGATGACCACTATTGTAATCATCTCTTCTTCTATTATTTGATATATTTTATTCAGAAGTTTTTGGTACTAAACTTAAAAACTCCTTCCTAGTATCTGCTTCTTTAAATTTGCCAGAGAAATGAGATGTTACAGTAGCACTGTAAGTATCCTCAATACCTCTCATAGAAACGCATAAATGTTTCGCATCAATTAATACCGCAACATCTTCTGTTCCTAATGTTCTTTTCAATTCCTCCGCAATTTGTACTGTTAGACGCTCTTGTACTTGAGGTCGTTTAGCATAATGCTGAACGATTCTATTGATTTTAGAAAGTCCTATCACTTTACCATTAGAAATGTAAGCAACATGTGCGAATCCAATAATAGGTACAAAGTGATGTTCACAGTTAGAATAGAAATGAATATTCTTCTCTATCAACATCTCATCATATTTGTACTTATTGTCAAACAGCTTGATGTCAGGCTTATTTTCTGGGTTAAGACCACTAAATATTTCCTTCACATACATCTTCGCGACTCTATTAGGAGTTCCACTTAAACTATCATCCGTTAGATCTAGTCCAAGTGTATCCATAATCTCACGAAAATGACCTGAAATTTTATTTATTTTCTCTTCATCAGACAATTCAAAGGCATCTTCTTTCATTGGTGTATCGTAAGATGTACCAACATGATTATCCCCAATTTCATCTATATCTGATTCTCTGTAGACCTCCATACCATTCTGGGCAATTGCCTTAGATTGATGGGTACTCCACGAAGTTTCTTTCTGTTTCATATAATATTACTTTTAGGTCAAATTTTTCTTCCAACTGATTTCTCAGTAGTTGCCAAATCACAACACAAATATTTTCTGCCGTTGGATTCAAAGAAGAAAATTCTTCCACCTCTTCATTTAAATTTTTATGATCGAATTTATCAAGAACATGTTTTTGAATGATATCTCTAAGAATTTTCATGTCAATAACATAGCCTGTTACTTCATCGATCTCACCTGTTACCTTAACGGTAAGGTTATAGTTATGTCCATGATAATACGGGTTATTACATTTGCCGAATATCTTTTTGTTTAATTCATCCGACAAGTTTGGATTGTGTAAGCGATGAGCCGCATTAAAATGTGCAGTCCTTGATACTGTTACTTTCATTAATTAGTATGTTAGATCGTTTCTGACCAATTTCAAAAGCGTACCATAAAGGAAGTCACAAAGTTACAAGAGTAGCTTTAATTACCTAAATTCAAATGTGATAAGTTTACGAACATTATCACAAATGATGTTGCAACAGGGGTTAGTAATTAGAAACTGATCTAAATGATTGTTAAATCCTCTTCACATAAAGCATAACAAGCAAAAAAATAAAATGTTTTTAAAAAATGACTTTTTAATTTTTTCAATTGAAGTGTTTAAGTTGGTATTTTTATGACAAATTAATGATCATATGACAATCACACAAATAGAATATATAATAGCTGTTGATCAGTACCAAAGTTTTTCAGCTGCAGCCGAAGCTTGCTTTGTCACTCAACCTACTTTAAGTATGCAAATCAAAAAGCTCGAAGAACTGCTTGATGTTGTCATATTTGATAGAGGTAAACAGCCCATTATACCTACCGAGATAGGAAAAAAAATTATCGAACAAGGAAAAATTGTACTTCAAGAATCTAAAAAAATTGATGATATAATTCTTCAGCACAAAGGAGAAATTAGTGGTGAACTAAAATTGGGTGTTATCCCAACGCTAGCCCCTTATCTCTTACCTTTATTTGTCGGTGATATATCCAGAAAATACCCTAACCTCAAATTAATCGTTAAGGAACTTCAAACAGAAGAAATCATCAGTCAGTTAAATAAAGACTTAATTGATGTCGGATTGTTAGTCACTCCTATCAACGAAAATGGGATCCATGAACTTCCTCTGTTATATGAGGAAATTATGGTGTACACCAATCCAAATTACAAATTTGAGGGACAGTTAGAAGTCAGCTTAAACGATGTGGCTTCTCCAGATATATGGTTACTTTCAGCAGGACACTGTTTTAGAGATCAAATGATTAATCTTTGTTCTTATCAGCGTACAAATAAAATGAACAGTTCGTTACCTATTTCTTATGAAAGTGGATCTTTGGAAACTTTAATTCGATTGGTTGATAAAGAAGGAGGTTTTACTTTACTTCCTGAACTGGCCGTTGATTTACTTCCTGAAGATGGAAAAGATCAAATTAGGACTTTCGTAGAAGAACGACCAATGCGAGAAGTCAGTTTAGTGTATGCTAGAAACTTTGCCAAAGCCAGCTTAATCAAAGTTTTAGAAGAAACTATAAAAGAAAATGTTCCTAAAGAAATGCTCACCCGTGAAAGGGGAAGTGTAGTCGAATGGAGATAATTAAAAAGGATGAAGTTGAAAAATTTCATCCTTTTTTTATGGATTCAAATGGGGGACGTATCATTGTTTACCCCTCTTTTCGTATAGAAATATAAATTTTTATCCCCCACTATTTAGCGATAAAATTTTCCGCAAATACCCTCATCATCCTATTAAATTTATCACCGAAATGAATTATTAAAAAAGCTGTAAATGAAGCATTTGAACTAACTTAACTAATCAGATAATTGCTTACTTAACTACAGCTACTTCAATCTTAACTTTATGAATAAAAAACTACAATTCATCTTTTGGGGATGCATGGTATTCGCTTTTTTGTCCACTCCTCTTCATGCTCAAACCACTATTCAAGAATGCGAAAAAAACGTATTCGTAGAACGAGACGGATATGTTGTCTTTGAGGCAGAAAACACCACTCTAAACGACTATTGGCTACTTACCAACTCCTTTGATGAAGACGCATTGGGTGATGGTCATATAGAATTTCAAGGGCAAAACAGTTACGGTAGTGTTGTTGAAGAAAGTATTATCACATACAAAATTCAAATCTCTAATCCGGGAACTTATCAAGTAAAATGGCGCTCTAGAAATGGTAAAAATGCCGTTAAATTTGATGAAGAAAACGACAGTTGGATAAAAGTGGAAGCCACAGAATATTACGGTATAAAAGCAAGCACAGGAGAGAAAGTGGTCAACGGTAATCACTTTATTAAAATGTGGATTCAAGATCTTGATAAATGGTCTTGGAATAGTTTCGGGGAACATCATGGAGTCAACGGCATGAATGTTTATGCATATTTTGAAGTACCTGGAATTTATGAAATTCAAGTCGCCGGCCGATCTAAATTTCACCCTATCGATAGAATCGCATTGTATCAAGCTGACAAAGGTAATGTCGCTATGAACATTAACACACCTGCTGCTGAATTGGAATGTGAAGATGAATCTTTTAAAGATTATGCAGCCAAAAGGGAATATAAAATCAAGCAATTAGAAACTCCTATTACAATTGATGGTGAGGCAGAGGCTCTTTGGGATTATGTAGAAGCAGAAAAAGGTAATTACGAAGTAAATGGAAATGCAATTTCTACTGTAAGCGATCTTAATTACACTTTCAAATTAGCTTATGATTTAGAATACTTATATCTCTTGGCAGAAGTCACCGATGATTTCCCTAAAGTATTAAACCCTTCATCGGATAAAGAAAACGGAGATGCAATTGAACTGTACTTCAACCCTAATAATATACATCAAGAAAACGGTGCATACGACGATGATCTAATGATTCGCTTACAGTATGGAGCAGAAAACAACGAAAACTTCAAAATTGGGAATTGGAAAGCCGAAAACGACGACAACATTCAATATACAAGCACCACGAATGCCTCAGGTTATTTATTGGAAGCTAAGATTCCTTGGAATGGAATTCTTACAGATGTATCTAATCTTGAACTTAGAAAAATGGGATTTGAAATCTCTGTCATCGATAGAGATGCCAATCTACTTATAGAAAATGAGTTAAACTGGGCAAACAGTACTGGTAAAAATCTAGCCAAAGAAGACACAAGAAAATTCGGTACCATACAACTTGATCAAAAAACATATAATTATCCATTTAAAACAGGTTGGGAAATTATTTATGTAGACAGCGAAGACACCAATGGTATTGCTGAAAATGCAATTGATGATGATATGGAAACCTTTTGGCATACGGAATGGAGAGATCAAAAAACAGCCCTTCCTCATGAAGTTCAAATTGATATGAAACAGGAATATCACATTGAAGAAGTACATTATTACAACCGACAAGATGCATATGGTCCGAATGGAGCCATTGGAGATTATGAGGTCTACATCAGTAATTCTTCTTCTGAATGGGGAGATCCTGTTGCAAAAGGGACACTCGTCTGGGGAGATAATTTAGTTGAGAATTATAAAATTCTTCAAAAAATTATTTTGGATGAACCTGCTACTGGACGTTACATGAAATTGGTGGCATTATCAGAAGCACAAAACGATCCTGATATACCATTTACGGCAGCTGCTGAATTTTATATCGTAGGAAAAACTCAAGATGTTACTTCTGTAGATCGTTTAGAACATCAAGATATTTCTATATATCCCAATCCAACATCAAATAGGTTGACTATTAGAAGTACTGCTGAAATAGAGCAATTTAAACTGTTTGATATGTATGGTAAGTGTGTTATTAAAGGAACTGCCAATAGTATTCAACTATCTGATATTGCATCTGGAGTATATATCCTCCACGTATATGTAAAAGGAGAAGTGATGAAGAAGAGAATCATCAAACAATAAATAAAAAATCCCATCAGCTTATCAACTGATGGGATTTTTTTATCAATACCGATAGTTTAATAATCACCGTTATTGATGGCTTGTAGATCTTGCAACTCTTTGAGTCTGGATTCGTGTTCATCTACCCACTGAGTTAGATTATATTCTCCTTCTTCGTAGAGTTCAGAGTAAGGAACGTATTCACTACCGAGTTCTGAAAACTTATCGGTAAAGTACAGTTCAATTTGACCGAAATTAAGATTTATATTTCTTGTCCAATCTTCGTATTCAGTTTGTGTTACCTGAGCACGAGATAATGCTCTGTTTATTTTAGCTTGCTCTTGTTGTGCTTGAAAATCTTTATCAGCATTTAATAGATCTTTTTTAAGAATTTCATAAAGTTGATATTCTTCAGCAGTGATATCAAACAAATCTTTACCAAAATACATTACCCATAAATTTTCATCCGTTGGGTTTTCTTTTAGTTGAGACCATATGTGAGGTTTAACTAATGGATCTTCAATCATCTGCTCATCATCATAATATTGAGCATGGGCTAAGGTGGATCCAAATAAAAGGAACATGAAAAATAAATACCTTAATATTTTGACATTCAATCCCATAAAGTTTAAAAAAATAATACTACGCTTATAAGTTATTATACTTGTAAATTAGATAAAGTGTTTCGTTGGCACTTCTCCAATAAACAAAAAATCGAAAAACTATGCCAAATATACAACCATCTTTTTTTTAAATTGATAAAAAAATCACTGAATAATGTGAATCAATATTCGGTTGTGACTATTATATTTGCAAACAAGGAATTATACTATTACAATATTTGTCGATCCGGTGCGATTACACCAATAATATTTTTAGAATGACAGCAAAATTGAATATAAACAGCAGACATCTTCAAAATCTCCAAAAAAAGCTAAAAGGAGAATTACATTTTGATGATGTGATGAAAACACTCTACTCTACTGATGCCTCTGCATATAAAGAACTTCCTTTAGCAGTAGCTTTCCCAAGAGATGAGGAAGATATTAAAACCCTTATTCAATTTGCTAACGAATATAATACCTCACTTATTCCTAGAACTGCAGGTACTTCTTTGGCAGGACAAGTAGTAGGTAGCGGCATCGTTGTGGATGTATCGAGAACATTCACCAAAATTTTAGAAACTAATAAGGAAGAAGGTTGGGTTAAAGTACAGCCGGGTGTTATTCGAGATGAGTTGAATAAACATCTAAAAGATTACGATTTATTCTTCGGGCCTGAAACATCTACTGCGAACCGTGCAATGATTGGTGGTATGGTTGGAAACAATTCTTGCGGATCGAACTCTGTTTTGTATGGATCGACTAGAGATCATTTAATAGAAGTTAGAGGTTTCCTAAGTGACGGTAGTGAGGCTGTTTTTAAAGAGGTTACTCCTGAAGAATTCAAACTTAAAGCGGCCCAAGATAACTTGGAAGGTCGTTTATATAAAGAAGTGGAAGAAATGCTTCTTCCTGAAGAGGTGCGTGAAGAAATTGCTAAAGAGTTTCCTAAACCATCTATTCCGAGAAGAAATACTGGTTATGCCATCGATTTGCTTGCACTGATGCAGCCATTCAACCCTAATGGAAAACCTTTCAACTTCTGTGAATTGATTGCCGGTTCTGAAGGTACTTTGATCTTCATTACTGAAATTAAACTTCACTGTAATCCAACTCCTCCAAAATATAAAGGTGTGCTTTGTGCACAATTCGATTCCATTGATGAATCATTAAAAGCCAATTTGATTTCCCTAAAATTTAATCCAACTGCGGTTGAGTTAATGGACAAATACATTTTGGATTGTACTAAAAACAGTATTGAGCACAGTCAGAATAGGTTTTTCTTAAATGGTGATCCGGCTGCTGTTTTGGTGACAGAAATTGCTAGAGATACTCAGGAAGAAATGCGACAAGCTGCCGCAGATTTAGAAGCTGCGTATAAAGAAGCAGGAATGGGTACTTTCTTTAAGCTAGTGGAAGGTGCAGATGTAAAACGTGTTTGGGATCTTAGAAAAGCTGGGCTTGGTTTATTATCAAATGTTCCGGGCGACCCAAAAGCTGCTCCGGTAATTGAAGATACCGCTGTTGATGTAGAAGATCTTCCTGCTTATATCGAAGAATTCAATATCACTCTTAAAAAATATGATCTGACATGTGTGCATTATGCACATGCTGGTTCGGGTGAACTTCACCTTCGTCCTATCCTTGATTTGAAGACGGAAGAAGGAAATAAAATGTTTAAAACAATTGCCGATGAGATTGCTCATTTGGTGAAGAAATATAGAGGATCGCTAAGTGGTGAACACGGTGATGGTCGATTGAGAGGTGAGTTTATCGAGTTTATGGTAGGTGAGAAAAACTTTAAACTTATCGAAGCGGTAAAACGTTCTTGGGATGGTAATAATATCTTTAACCCTAACAAGATTGTGGACACTCCTCCTATGAACGAAAGTCTTCGTTTTATGCCTGGTATCGATACTCCTGAGATTAAAACAACCCTAGACTTTAGTGCAGCACATGGTGTATTACGTGCAGCAGAGTTTTGTAATGGAGCGGGTGCTTGTCGTAAAACAGAGGTAACAGGTGGAACAATGTGTCCTTCTTATATGGCTACTAGAAACGAGAAAAACACAACTCGTGCTAGAGCAAACATATTAAGAGAATACTTAAGAGCACCTTATCAGATTAACCGTTTTAATCATAAGGAGATCTACGAAGTAATGGACCTTTGCCTTTCTTGTAAGGGTTGTAAATCAGAATGTCCTTCTAATGTTGATATTGCCAAGCTAAAAGCAGAATTCCTACATCAATATTATAAAGCGAATGGTGCGCCTTTACGTTCAAAATTAATTGCTTACTTCCCTAAGTTAACGCAAATGGCGATGTTAACTCCTGGGTTATTCAATTTAATGATCAGTAATCCACTTACAGGAAGCATCTTTAAATCATTTACTGGCTTTGCACAAGAAAGATCAGTACCTAAAGTACATAAGTTTACATTTAAAAGCTGGTTGAAGAAATACGTTTCTAAACCTGCTGCAAAAGGTAAAGTTTATATTTTCTGTGATGAGTTTACCAACTTTAACGATACAAAGATTGGTTTAAAAACGATAGAATTATTAGAAAAACTAGGTTATGAAGTACATTATCAGCCACACGTAGATAGTGGTCGTACTTTTATATCAAAAGGTTTCTTGGATGAAGCGCAAGACCTAGCATGTAAAAACGTATCGATGTTGAAAGATTACATCTCTGAGGAAACTCCATTAATTGGTATCGAACCATCAACTATTATGGCCTTTAGAGACGAATACCCTGATATCGTTCATGATCATTTAAAGCCTGCCGCAAATGAATTAGCAAAACATGCGTTGATGATCGACGAGTTTATTGCCAAAGAAATGAAAGCAGGTCGTATTTCAGAAGATCAGTTTACTGATGAAGAAAAACTAATTAAGCTACATACACACTGTCAGCAAAAAGCAACAGGTACCCAAGTAACCGGTAAACAAATGTTGAGTTTACCGAAAAACTATAAAGTACAAATTATCCCGACGGGATGTTGTGGTATGGCGGGTTCTTTTGGATATGAGAAAGAACATTACGAAGTTTCTATGAATGTTGGAGAGTTAGTACTTTTCCCTACGGTTAGAGCTTTGGATAATGATGTGATTGTTGCTGCATCAGGAACAAGTTGTAGACATCAAATTAAAGATGGAACCGACAGAGATGCTTTACACCCTGTCGAGGTTTTATTAAATGCTATTAAATAACATATTACATAATATTTATATAAAAGAAAGAGGACTTGTTCCTCTTTCTTTTACCTGAAAAACAACACACTAGTTAAGAATTGAACATATTATTATAAAATAAATATCAAAAATATAGTGTTGATATTTATTTACTTAAAAGACTGAAAAGGTTTTGTATATATGCGTTAATACATTGATTTTTTAATGAAAGTATCTCTTACTTTTGCATTAACAATTGACTGACACAACTGTAATAATGGTTCGAGACAAAAAAAATATACTGATAACTGCACCTTCAAGTATCATTGGCCGAAATATGATTCATAGAGCTCTTCGTAATGAGGAGTTGTTCAATGTATATGTTGGCCAACGTAACTATATGTCTAGAGAAAATGTGATGTACAGAACATTAGATTTTCATCAGACATTTACGTTTAAGGATGCCCTAAAAAATATTGATTTTGTTTTCCTAACAGTTCCAGAAAATTTTTCGACATTCAAAAAAGAAAACTACGAGAACTTTTTACAAGCTTGTAAATTATCTGGTGTAAAAAAGGTAGTTCTGTTATCTGTACATAAAGCCAATTCTATTTGGTTTATGCCTTTGCAACAAGTCGAAAAACTTCTAATTAACAGTACCTTAAATTATTCTATCATTAGAAGTACTGTTTTCATGCAAAATATATTAAGGTACTATCAAGTAGATATTGAGACCCAAAAAAAGGTCAATATCCCCAACTTTAATGTAAAGGTGAATTGGATTGATGCTTCTGATGTTGCTAAGGTCCTATTAAATGCGATGCATGATATCGACTTCTTATTAAATAAAACAGTAGAAATTACAGGTTTAGAAAATCGTGATTTTATGGAAGTTACTGCAAAATTGAGTGCCTCGACCAATCAGGATTTTCAGTACAAAGTTGGTTTACCTAAGTTTATCAAAAAGTTACCTGTAATAGATCGTTTAGTATTTACTATTCTATCTATTTATTACTTTATTTTGGGTGCCCCTACTCCTACGAATACTTTCGAAGCATTAACAGGGAGACCACCCAGGCGATTAAACGAATTTATCATGCGTAATCTCTCTGTATTAATGCCCGATAAAGCAAAGAATACCTTTTAATCTGAGTTTGGTAAAGCTTTGATTTTCATTAAATTACTTTAATTCTAAATCACAGAAATGAAATTTAGAATGAATCATATTGCCATCGGCATCTTTAAATTCGTATTCTCTCACTAATTTATTTCCTACTGTAAAAGGTACTGGATTATTAAAAATAGGACCGTCGAATACAAAAGTGTGGAATTCTCCATTTTCTCCACATGGATCAATTCCTTCAGGTAAATCATTATAAAAATCCATATCCAAGATACGACCATTAAAGTCATCCCCTAATTTTTCATTTACTGCAACAGTAATGGCTTTAAATCCTGCAGCAACAAAATCTTTGTACAATTGATGTGTATCTCCTCCCCACAAAGGAAAATGACACTTCAGCCCTACTTTATCCATTTGGTCTTCTCTATACTTTCGTAAATCTTCCAAAAAGATATCGCCAAGAACTAAATCTTTGATTCCCTCATTTACAAAAGGTTGAAGGTGTTTGCCCAACTCTCTATCATAAGTGTCGTGTGTTGCATCTTCTTCTAAATACATTTTATGCAATGGCAAACCAATTGATTCTGCCTGAAGATCTAATAATTCCTCACGCACTCCATGCATACTTATTCTTTTGTATTCTTTAGACAAAGAAGTAAAGAGACCCGTAATTTTCCATTCTTTTAATGCCTTATAAAGAGCAAAAGAAGAGTCTTTTCCACCACTCCACTGAAATAGTGCTTTATTCATTTTCAATTCCTATTTATTATTTCTAATTTTGGTTATCTAATCAAAGGTAATTTATGAAAAGCATTTTACATACCGCTATAATCAATATCAACTCCACTCGATGTTGTTGATTACCATAATCCTCACTTTCTGTGCAGGATAAATTACCTATTCCCTAAAAATTTTATTTTGTTATTAATTTTTACTCTAGATGATGGAGGAAGTATGTCTTAATGTGCATCTTTCTTTGCATATTTGCGTCATCTTGGTAAAATCAATTTTATAAATATTGCGAACATGCAACCAGATTTAAGAAAACAACTAAAAGTCTACAATACACTTTCGAGAAAGAAAGAACTTTTTGAACCTCTTAATCCTCCTTTCGTAGGAATGTATGTCTGTGGACCAACCGTTTATGGTGATGCTCACTTAGGTCATGCACGTCCTGCTATTACTTTTGATGTCATTTTTAGATATCTAAAGCACCAAGATTTCAAGGTGCGTTATGTACGTAATATCACCGATGTTGGTCACCTTGTAGGTGATGCTGATGAAGGTGAAGATAAAATTGCCAAAAAAGCCAAATTAGAGCAGATCGAACCTATGGAAGTGGTACAGTTTTATACTGATCGCTATCATAATGATATGAATGCCCTGAATGTATTGCCTCCAAGCATAGAACCAAGAGCTACCGGACATATTGTAGAGCAAATTGAAATGATTGAAAAAATCATTGAAGCTGGCTACGGATATGAAAGTAACGGGTCAGTTTATTTTGATGTTGTAAAATACAACAATGACAAAGAATATGGTATTCTATCTGGTCGTAACATTGAAGAAATGCTTGAGGGAACTCGCGACCTTGACGGGATGAGTGACAAGAAAAACCAAGTGGACTTTGCACTTTGGAAAAAAGCAGAACCTGAGCATATCATGCGATGGAATTCTCCTTGGTCGGTAGGTTTCCCTGGATGGCACCTTGAATGTTCTGCAATGTCAGCCAAATATTTGGGTGAACATTTTGATATTCATGGAGGTGGTATGGATTTAAAATTCCCTCACCACGAAGCAGAAATTGCTCAGTCACATGCATGTAATCATGTTACTCCAGCTAAATACTGGATGCACAATAACCTGATCACTATTAATGGTCAGAAAATGGGTAAATCCCTTGGTAACTTCATTACACTCGAAGAACTGTTTGAGGGTAAGCATGAGTTATTAGAAGAGGCATACTCACCTATGACTATTCGATTCTTTGTTCTTCAGGCACAGTATAGATCAACATTAGATTTCTCTAATGATGCTTTAAAAGCTGCTCGTAAAGGATACAGAAAAGTGATGAACGGTCTACGTTTGGCAAAAAGTATGAAGTTCGTTGCAGACGATAGCATTGAAGTAAATGAAAAACAAGCCAAAAATATTGAAAGCATTATCAACTCTATTTACAGAGGTATGAATGATGACTTCAATACAGCAGTAGCTATGGCGGGTATTTTCAATCTTTTAAAGAAAATCAATGCTGTTCATGCTGGTAATATTCCTGCAGCACAACTTGGTGAAAAAGCATTCAACGATATGATCAATGCTTATATCACATTTATTGAAGATGTTTTAGGCTTAAAAGAAGAAGTTCCTAATCACTTTATTCCTGCTTTAGAATATATCCTTAAAGATTATGCTTCTGCAAAAGAAGTAAGAGATTATGATAAAGTAGATGCTATTCGTGCTCAGTTGAAAGATATGGGTGTTGTAGCTAAGGATACTAAAAATGGTGTTGAATGGGCTTATGATGAAGCTTAGGATAAAATACATTTTTACTAAAGAGACTCTGTATTTCGGTACAGAGTTTTTTTTTGTCAAGTATCAAAATCTATTTGATCAGAAAACAGGAAAAAACAATTGTTCCGATTATTTTTTTACTATTTCAAAGTTTTCATTACAACTAATTTACCGAATAACCTCACAAAAACTTACTTTAAAAAACTGATAATCAAAATATTAAATTACAGTACAAATACTCATATTATTTTATTTTTTATACAAATAGTTACATCAAATAGGCGTTTTTATAAAAAAATCAATTTGTAATATCAATAAAATGATAAAATAATTACACTTATCGACATTAGATAACATCAGTTTTAGTCTTAAAATCTAACTCAGACCTATTACTCGTACAAAAAACTCTATATTTACAGGAATTCATTCGTTTTAAATCACTCATTATCAGCTTATTTATCTTAAAAGGATTCAATTATTTTGCACCCAAAATACTCGATTCGAATTCTACAAAACTGTGTATTCTACATATAAATAATTAATCACCCACATCTTAACCGCTTCCTTCATGAAAACATTCTTACTACTCGTTACTCTTTTTATTTGTTCAAACAAATATATATATGCGGGAATTGTTCCTATTAGTTCTACCATAAATACTAACACAACAATTGGTCAAAGTGATGTTGGTATTCATAAAAGTACAGGTGCGGTTACAATAGACAACACTGCATTAAACAATCCAATTTTCAATATTAAACTAGATTACACATACGACTCTGGAGATCCAAGTAACTCCAATTATGTAGTAATTGCAGGAGACTTAATAATACACGAAGATTCGGAACTCAATATCGAACAAGGAGTTTTAGTTATTGTAGAAGGTGATGTACAAGTTAACGGAGATGTTTCTTTCAAAAATCAAGGTTATTTTGTAGTCATGGGAAGTGTTACTGGTTCCGGCACCGTTGATACTGGTTCTGGTGGAATAGCAACTCCTGCTTATATAGGAGGGTCTATTGGTCCTGGGATTAATGTTATTGGAGATGGCACTAGCGATACACCTTTAAATATTACAGAGCCAGATGTACGTTCAATTTTAGATTATGAAGTTAGTGGTTGGGAAACTGATTTACCCGTTGAACTTATTTCCTTCAGTGCAAACTCGATTCATAATACAACAATTTTAAAATGGTCGACAGCTACAGAAATAAATGCATCTCATTTTTCAATTGAAAAATCACATGATAAAACCAATTGGGAAAATATTGGTGAAGTTGAAGCAAGTGGAAATTCTACTACTATAAAAGAGTATCAATTTATTGATTACAACCCAAAACAAACAGCTACTTATTATAGATTAGTTCAAGTAGATTTCGATGGTCAAACCGAAATATTTGGTCCTCTCCTTATTAATAGTTCTTCATCAACTTCTACTATGAATGCCCATGTGTTTCCTAATCCTGGAGGAAATAAATTGAATTTACAACTAAACAACATAAAATTATCATCATCATTAGAAATAGTTATATTAGATAAATTAGGAAAAGTAGTCTATAAAGAAATTATCCAACCCACAGATCAATCTTTATTAATCAATCTTAAAGAAAAAGGTAACCTGCATAATGGTAACTATTTCTTAATCATTTCATCAGCTAGTGAATCCATTACTAACCGCTTTGTAATTCATTAATTATAATAAAAAACAATCTAAATATTTACAAATCACCTTAATATCACATGTAATTAAGGTGATTTGTTTTTTATTTATCTGACTTTAAGTATATTAACTTACTCTTAAGAACTTTTGCACCTAACATTGTTGTTCTAAAGTTAGTTCACTCTAACATTGTATTTTTCTCAGAAACGAATAAGAAAATTGTAAGGATCTACAAAAATTGTTAATAACCTAATCCTTGAAAGTGTGAACCTAAAATAAATCTTACATTATTCAC
Organism: Flammeovirga yaeyamensis; assembly: GCF_018736045.1. NCBI lineage: Bacteria > Pseudomonadati > Bacteroidota > Cytophagia > Cytophagales > Flammeovirgaceae > Flammeovirga > Flammeovirga yaeyamensis. The sequence goes on from NZ_CP076132.1 coordinate 4,249,886, forward strand.
TCTATAAATCCTATTGCTTAAATGAAAAAATTTCTACTACTTGTTACAAGCCTTCTTGTATGTAATTTTTCTTTGTACGCAGGGTTAATTACTCTACCTGCTAATATCAGTTCTGATTACACTATTAAGTCAAATGATTATGGTATTCATAAAAGTCTGGGAGATGTTACTCTTGACAATTCCGGTGGAACTAACCCACTATTAGATATTAGGTTAGATTATGTATATGACGCTGTAACTGAAAGTAATTCAGATTATGTAGTTGTTGCTGGTGACTTATATGTTGATGCTAATACAGAAATTGATATTGAACAGGGTGTACTCTTTATTGTAGAAGGAGATGTCTATGTAACTGGTGATATTACATTTAAAAATCAAGGCTATTTTGTTGTGATGGGAAGTGTTATAGGAAGTGGTAATGTAAATACCGGTACTGGATCAATTGCTTTACCAGCTTATATAGGTGGTTCTTTTGACCCTAATGTAACAGTAACAGGCACTGGTTCAATTGATACTCCATTAAATATTAGCGAAGCAGATGTTCGCTCAATTCTAGATTATGAAGTCACAAACTGGGAAGCTGACTTACCCGTAGAACTAATCTCTTTTACATCAAAAATTATCAATAATAGCGTTGAATTAAATTGGTCAACAGCAACAGAAATTAATGCATCACATTTTGATGTTGAAAAATCATTTGATAAAAACGATTGGCAAAAAATAGGTACAGTTGAAGCTCATGGTAATTCTAATACATTAAAAGAATATCAGTTTACTGATGATAACACTGTTCAATCTGTAGTTTACTATAGATTGGTACAAGTAGATTTTGATGGTCAATCTGAGATATTCGGACCTTTGCAAGTAGTTCAAAATATTACTTTTATGGATGTATCTATCTTTCCAAACCCTTCCTCTGAAAAAGTAAATTTACAAATCAATGGATTAAGTTTATCAACTGAATTAGAGATTACAGTATTAGATAAATTAGGAAGGGTTGTCTTTAAAGATGCATTTATATCAGATGAAAATGCAATGCTTTACGATTTGAATAGTAAAGCAAATCTAAATACAGGAAAATACTTTATACATATAAAATCAGGTAATCAAACAAAAACTTCACGGTTTATCATTCAATAAATCAAATTTTTATTTGACTCAAAAGGCTCTAGTTACTAGAGCCTTTTTTTATTTATTTACTTTAAATGATAAATAAATAACTTTTTATTACATTTTAGATTTTTTTTCGTTTAACAACATTGTTTAATAAAAAGTTCATTCATAAATTGCATTATTCTTATAATATTATTTCAATAATCCACTATTTTATAATATTAACAAACATAATTTCTAGTTTTACCGTAACAACTAAAAAAACATTACATCCTCGGTTTTACTGCTCTACTAATAAAATTATGAAAAAAAACATTCTTTATACCTTTTTATTGCTTGCTGCAACTTTTTTCACTTTTTCAAAAGCAAAAGCACAATGTGACTCTTACCAAGAGACTATTAATTCATCTCAAACTCATGGTGAAACTTGTGATATTGAATACAGTGTAAATAATAGTGAAATAACCAATGAAGGTGCTATTGGAGGTGACCCTGTTGTTACTATAAGTAATACTGGAAATGCTAAAGATGAAGTTCCAGATTCATATTCTGTAATTCAAGGAAACTTAACTGTTTCAAATGCTTCAATAAATATTAGTGAATTTTCAGTTCTAATAATTACAGGCGATTTAATCTTAGATCATGGAAGTATCAACTATACATACAGTTCCGGAAATGGAAATTCTAAACCAGTTTACTTGGTTGTTCTAGGTAATGTTAATGGAGTTGGTTCTATTACAACAAATACCAAAACAGGTAATGGTAGCCAAAATGTTCCAATTTATGTTGAAAGTGGAAATGTTAGTCCACAAATTACAGGTAATTTAGTCGATGACGCTGTAGATGATTCAGGGACAGATGGCGTTGAAGCTGTTTCTAATTTACCTGATAATATTGCAACAATCGTAGACGCTATTAAAAATGGTGCAGACTTACCAGTAGAACTAATCTCTTTTACTTCTAAAGTAAATGATAATAGTGTTGATTTAAATTGGTCTACAGCATCAGAATTTAATGCATCACATTTTATTATTGAAAAATCTTCAGACAACTCAAATTGGGAAGAAATTGGTAAAATTGATGCTGCTGGAAACTCTACTACTATCAAAAGTTATGCTTTCACCGATAATGAATTCGGAAATGCAGTAAGTTACTATCGTTTAGTACAAGTAGATTTTGATGGAAAATCAGAAATCTTTGGACCATTAACTGTGTATCCTAAAGGATTACAAAGAAATTTAGAGGTTATGGTTTTCCCTAACCCTTCTGTTGACAAATTAAACCTTCAGTTATCTGGAATATCAGAAGGTATGGAATTTGAGATCACAGTATTGGATAAATTAGGTAAAGTAGTATTTGCAGAAAACTCAATTTCTGAAAATAATTCATTTATCTACGACTTGAATAGACACTTAGATGTTCAACCAGGTAATTACTTCTTGATGATTCGTTCAGGCTCTCAAAAAGTATCTACTAGATTTGTAAAACAATAACATAATTTTTTCTTAGTTCTATTTATAAGAACTGAGAATTTATGATAAAGAAAGAAAGGCCCTTAGAAATAAGGGTCTTTTTTTTTCTTCTTAACGATCAATAAGAATTAGAGAATCCATATCATTTTATTTTTCCATAGACAATACACATCTTTGTAAGTTCAGTAAAAACTAAATATGGAATTCACAGCAATAGACTTTGAAACGGCACATAATGCACGTTGGAGTATTTGTCAGGTAGGTATTGTTAAAGTTAAGAACGGTCAGATTGTCGATCGTTATGAGTCTTTGGTACGCCCTCCTGATAACAGATACAATAGTTTTAATACCACTATACATGGTATTACTGCTGATATGACTGAGAATTCACCAAGTTTTCACCAAGTATGGGACGATATTCTCCCATTTATCGAAGGTCAGTTAGTCGTAGCTCACAATGCACAATTTGATATTGGAGCCATGCAACAAGCTTTGGAATTGTACGATCTAGATGTTCCATTTTTTGAATACGATTGTACATACAAAGCGACAAATGCTGCTCTAGACGATTTGTGTTATACATTTGGATGGCCTTTAAAACACCATGATGCCCTTGCAGATGCTGAAGCTTGTGCTAAGGTATATGTAGAACTTCATCGTGAAAGAGTATTTCCCGAAATACTTAAAAACCCCAATAAAAAGAAAAAAGGTGGGTCTCCCTTTAGGACTCAACTCACCGGTGATATTCTTAAACCTGATTACGAAAATGCAGATCCAGAAAGTCCATTTTTTAGACAGAAAGTAGTCATTACTGGTCTATTTAACCAATGGGAACGTTATGAATTGGCAGGCATTCTCAAAAGATTGGGGGCAAAAATCAATACCAATATCTCTGGTCAAACCAATATGGTCATGGTTGGTAGCGATCCAGGTCCTAGCAAACTCAAAAAAATTGATCAGTTTAACGCGAATGGAAAATACATTCAAAAGCTAAATGAAATTGAAATTAAAGAAATCTTTGAAGTACTGAATGTACAGCATTAATACATTACCTCACTTATCAATATTAATTATTATTTGTTTATTTAATTGTGAATAACTCCATTTATTATTCTTGATTAAACACTAAAAATTCTCAAAAACCCACTCACAACAACTTAATTGTTGATAATTTTATTAAATTATAAGTGAGAAACCATTCATTTATTCACAACTTGTTGATATGTTTGAGAAAGTAAAATGGAATAATCTATTTAAATCCAAAGCAACTGTGGACAAAAAATATAAACTAGGATTAGTCTTATCTGGAGGTGGAGCAAAATGTCTTGCTCATATTGGTGTGCTGTACTATTTAAAAGAATTAGGTATTCAACCCGATGTTGTTGCTGCAACAAGCGGAGGTTCTATGGTTGGAGGTATGTATGCTTCGGGTACCTCTTTAGGAAAAATTCAAGATTTCTTTCATGATACTGATTTATTTCAATGGAATAACTCCTCTTTCTGGAAACATATTATAAAATTTAAAGGGATTGTAGATACGATAAATTTTGCTCCAAAGCTTAAAGAGAAATTGATTCATGATGATTTCTCTAAAACTAAAATGGATTTATTTGTCGTGGCTACAGATATGGAAAACGCCAAAGAAAAAGTGTTTCATTCCGGTAGTATTTCTCAAGCAGTATTAGCATCGAGTGCTTATCCATTTATTTTCACCCCCGTAGAAATCGATGGTATAACTTACAGCGATGGAGGTATTTTAAACCATTTTCCATTAGATGTGATCAGGGATCAATGCGAATATGTGATAGGTGTTTATGTTTCTCCTATCCGTACTTATGGAAAAGAAGATTTACAAAATGCACAACAAATAGCCTATAGAGCCATGTCTTTAAAAGGTGATAAAGCTGAACTTCAGAAATTAAATCAATGTGATATTGCAATTTTCCCTCAAGAATTGACTAAATTTAGTACTTTTGATACTCAGCCCGACAAACTATATGACATTGTTGATATTGGTTATCGAGAAGCTGATAAACACAAAGAAGCTTTATATGCTCTAAGAAAAAAACTTACTGTTTAAACTATGTTTGAATCCCTGAAAAAACTGTTGCACTTTCAAAATCATACTTTAGCTATTCCATTGCTCAAAGAAGCTGTGGAACAATTAGAGCTTGAAAAAGAAGTGCTACATGATCATTTTTTTAGGTTCAAATCTCAATGGAATAATTTAAACGAGAAGATCAAGCAGTTAGAAATTCATCTAAAAAAGCTACACTTTGAACACGATAATTTCAAAGACGATGAATTGAAAACGCTTCAACATCAAAAATATATTTCTTCTTTGCAAAAGGAACTGAAAGCGTATACAGAGATGATGCAGGAACTAAAACAAGAAATGCTTCACTCTGAACTTCAAGCTTCTCAGATGGCTTATCAGATTGAAAAAATAAGAACAAAAATCCTACTTCTTTCTCCAACTTTAACTACCGATTCTTTCGATGTGGAACATTTTCTGATTGATATTCATCACGAAGCAATCGAACAGACAAATCATGAAGATGAAATGTTAACTCAAAAAATTGATCATTTGCTTTCTTATGTAGATGACAAAGAACAACAGAAAGAAGATGTGAAGAGTTTCTTTAAAAAAGACAAACAATCTGATAACAATAATGTGATCTCTTCCAATCTAAAAGAGACATTTGATCGTTTCTTTTCGGAAGAGAAATCAACTGAAGAAAAAAAGAAAGAATTTTTTAATAAAGAAAACAAATCCAAAATAGATCGCTTTTTTAAAGGGTCGTAAAGTATTATATTACAATAAGTTCTTACTCACAAACGTTTAAAAATCGAATATCAAAAATTAATTGACACTCATGGGAATCAATCTAACGAAAGGCGGAAAAATTAATCTAACAAAAAGCGCTAATTCTTTAGACAAAATAATGCTAGGATTAGGATGGGATTTAATTCCTGGTAACTCTCTGGATCTCGATGCATCTGTATTTATGATTGGAGATAATAATAAAATTCCAGCAGATGAATTTTTCGTCTTTTTCAATAACTTAAAATCACCTGACAATAGTATAGAGCATACTGGTGACAACAGAACAGGTAAAGGAGATGGTGATGATGAAATGATTTTAGCACATTTATCCAAAATTTCTGATTTTGTTAATGAACTAATTTTTGTAGCTACTATCCATAATGCCGAAGTATTAAGACATCATTTCGGGATGTTGAAAAATGCCTATATCAGAATTGTAGATATTGATACACAAACAGAAATTTGTCGCTTCGATTTAGACAAAAAGAACTTCGATAAGTCTACCGATATGGAATTTGGACGCCTGAAAAGAATAAATAACGAATGGACGTTTGAAGCTTCAGGTATTGGATCGAATATTGGTCTACAAGGTTATGTTGATCAGTATACAGGATAAACAAACAATAGCAATTACATGAATTTAAGTAAAGGAACCGGTATTTCTCTTCAAAAAGGAAGTAAAATCTCATTGCTAAAAAATGATGGTGGTAGTTTAGATTACATCAGAGTAGGTGTAAACTGGGGTGCTATTCATTCTAAAGCTTTATTTGGGTTAATTGACAGAAACATTAATGTTGATTTAGATGCCTCGATGAGTGCTTTTGACAAAGAAATGAATGAGATTTATACTGTCTATTACAACGCCTTAGAATCTCCCGATGGAGCCGTTACGCATACAGGTGATGATTTAGCAGGTGACCAAGGAGAAGATGATGGGTTAGATAATGAAATTATTCAAATCCACTTGAATGAGGTGCAAGATGATATCGATCAGATATTCCTTTATTTGAACTCCTACAAAAAGCAAGATTTTTCTGACATCCCTTTTTCTGAGGTGAGAATCTACACTAAAGACGATGTTTTAGCCACTTTTAATATGTCTTCTAATAATGAATACTCAGGTTATGTATCCATGATTATGGGAAGGTTGTATAAAATTGAAGGCAACTGGAAATTCGAAGCTTTAGGCGAACCTATCCACGCAAAAGATATTGAAGGAACGATTACTTATCTTCAAATAAAATATAGTTAGACGCTGTAGAATTAAACTATAGTTTAACAATGAGGCAGTTTCTATCCTAATAAATAGGAAGAAACTGCCTTTTTTAAAACCCTAAATTGGGTTTGTTGACCACAATGCTGCACTTTTTAGCATTGCTCTTCTGGGTAGTTCTAAAGCTGATGAAATCAATTGTGCAAAATCTTCTGGTTGTAATACGTGTTCTTCTGAGTTTTCTTTGGTGATCCCCAACCCGACCGTCATATCCGTTTCTATAGTACTTGGAGTTAGTGTTATCACCCTAATATTATTCTTTCTTACTTCTTTCATTAATGACTCCGACATCCCTATAACAGCAAATTTGGAAGCCGAATAAGCTGAAATATTTGGATTGCCATTTAGACCTGCTGTAGACGCTACATTAAAAATATCCCCTTCGTTTTTTTCAATTAAATAGGGTAATACTTCTTTGGTGACATAGTACATTCCCAAAACATTGGTTTGAATGACTTTTTCCCATTCGGCTACCTCCATTTCATTAAATGAACCCACTGCTGCTATACCGGCATTATTTACTAGAATATCGACAGTACCTAACTGTTCTACGATCTTCTTGATACTTCTTTGAACATCATTATAATTTGATACATCAAAAACTTCGTAAATAGCTTTTACTCCAAAGGCTGATAACTCCGAAACAGTCGCTTTTAAAACGTCCTCATTTCTACCAGTAATTGCAACATCAATTCCTTTTTTAGCGAATTCTAGAGCCGTAGCTTTTCCTAGACCTCTACCTCCACCGGTAATGATTGCTTTTTTATTTTTCAAACTCATAATTATTATTTTTCACCCAATAATCCATCACAAAAACGTCTTCTATTATTGGACCTATCTTATCTACTAAATCTAAATGTGCTTTATGGAAAAGATATATTTCCCTAGCTGAAGCATCTTTAAAAGTGAGCGTAAAACAATGTGTAAAACCTTTACTTAACCCTTCAGTGCTATCATTTACTCCCCATTCCAGACGAGATATTTCAGGAATTTTATTTTTTAAGTTTTCGAATGTTTTCACAGCCAAATCAATCTGTTCTTCAGTGGCATCAGACTTGTATTTTATGCTTACAATATGTTGTATTTGTTTGTTGTTTCTTTCCGTTTGAGGCAGCACTTTATACGTTACCACTTTTCCTAAATCAAATCTAAAAGATCCTGCAATCAATATATGTTCTCCTTCAATTTTATGGGCTCTTAATCCATAATAAATAGAATAACCTGTTCCTAGATAGTTGATGGGAGAAAGCTCGCCCACTTTATTTAATCGACAAAGCTGAATGCTTTCATCGTCTCGAGTTCCAACAGCTATAATTGCTTCCTCACTATTTGATGAAACCACTTCTATTCTTGTTTGCCCTTTTAACTTGGTTTCTTCCGTATCTTTTAAAGTGAAATGGGGAATTAAAGCTCCTTTTTTATCCACCTTGAACACAGATACCCCGTCTCCATGATACACAAAATCGGTCTTTTTTATAAAACCTTTTCGCTTATAATATTTATGATGACGATGCCCAACAATCACATAGTTGTTCTCTCCCAATTGCACCCCAGTAACTGGATAAGTACCCGTTAAATAGCGGTCCGTATCATTATCATCTATATTGCTGATATTCTTAAAATGTCCGTTTTCATAAACTCTAAAACTACTTACGCCATTGTCTTGAAAACCGCCCGTATATAAATACGTCTTCCCATCAATTTTATGAGTATACATTCCAATTATGCCATCGGTATGAATTTCATCATTGTCTTTTAAAGATTGAATATGGGTGAGTTTTCCATCACTTTCAATTTTAAAACAACTTAAACCAGGAGTTTCCTCCAGACCACCAATAAATAGATAAGATGCTTTTTTCATATGTACCACCTGCAAAGTGATGGCCACCCCAATATGTGTTTCTTCCGTATCTTCTACAATGGCCACTCTTTCCAAAGCACCGTTATCTAAAATCTTATGCGACTCGATAACATTCCCGTATTTGTTTGCCACAAACAAGAAGTCCGTTCCATCAATACGATCGGCCACCATTCCTCTAGCAGGTCCTTTTTGTTTGTACAATTCATGGTTACTGATAGGAGTTAGTTGTCCACTTTTTGCTAAACCAAAAACATCTATATTTCCGAATCCACCAACATATACAAAGTGCTTTTCTCCTTTTTGATAAGAAGTGATCGTCACTGTATTTTTTGCTGAAATACTTTTGAAATCTTGTCGCTCAAGCATCAAGCTTTGCTCCTCTTGTGCCCAGAGTATCTGATGAAAAATCAAGAATAAGAGTAATAGTATATATCTTTTGTTTGTCATTTCATTCATAGATTATAATTCTAAAATGGATTGAGCTGCAGCAATCGCTATAGCTCTGTCTTGTTCAATAGTTCCACCACTAATACCTATTGCTCCAATAATCACATTATCTTTGTTCTTAATGGGTAATCCACCCGGAAAGGTTATTAATCCTCCATTGGATAATTCAATATTATAAATTATTCCTCCAGGCTGAGTCATTTCACCCAATTTACCTGTATCAATATTAAAATATCTTGCTGTTTTTGCCTTCTTAATGGCAACATCTATACTTCCCAAATAAGAAGCATCCATACGAATAAATGCTTTCAAATTTGCTCCAGCATCGGTAACAGCAATATTCACAAGCACATCCATTTCCTCTGCTTTTGTTTTGGCAGACAATAAGACTTTGAGGGCTTCTTCCTCAGTGATATCATAGGCATTTTGAGCATACAATTCTCCTGAAAGAAAGATAGAGACGATTAAAGAGAGTAATAATTTGTTCATCGTAGTTTGGTTATTCATCTTGATGACAAAGTTCAATAACCTTTTTCAAAAAAAAGTTGAACTAGTTCAATTCTCTGAAAAAACTATCGCTTTTTAATCTTACTCAAAAATTCGTGAGTGATCCCAAGATAACTTGCCAACTGCTTATCCTTTATCTTTGAGGCAATAGAAGGATATGTATCAATAAAATTCTGATATCTTTCTTTGGCTGTCTCGCAATGGTTACGAATTAATCGACGTTGCCAAGCCACCAATGCTTTCTGAGACATTACCCTAAACAATTTTTCTACAAGAGGTAAAGTCTCGTACAACATCAATTTATCTGTTCTTTTGATGAGCAAGACTTCACTATCTTCTAAAGCTTGCATGTTAAGATGAGAAGGATTCTGATGCATAAAGCTATCATTATCCATTAACCACCAATCGCTTGCTGCAAAGTAAAGCGTATTATCATTTCCCTTTTGATCGAAAGTGAAGATCCGAAAACAGCCCTCCAATACAAACCCTTCGAACTTACAAGTCTCCCCCTGTCTCAAAAGGAACTCCTTCTTCTTAATGGTCTTTTGATGAAAATACTGACCAAATGTTTCCAATTCAGCTTCTGAAAATGAAACATGCTTACTAATATTTTCCTTTAGTAACTCGTGCATTTGATTAGATAGTTTAAAGAGATGAGCAATAGAAATGATAAAAATTATTCGGTAGTGTTGATCTGATTATTATTAGAAAACAACTTCACTATTTCAGCCACAGCAGGATTGCTTAAGCTATCTTTCGGATAAGATAATCCCACTTCTCGGTAAGATACAGGTCCCTTGTATTTCTTGATCTGAAACCCATTCCACTCTCGAACAAAAGATTCTGGTAAAAAGGTAATTCCAAGACCAGATACCAATAGTGTAAGCACATCGTTTTTAGTGGCACAATTCGCTACTGTTTTCCACTTCCCTCCTAAATCATTCAGAATCGATAAACTTTGCTGATGCGCCTCACAAGGAGGACAATGAATAAACGGTTCGCCTTTTAGATCTGTTATTTCTATCTCGTCTTTATCACATAATGGATGATGATCCGGAATACATAAAACATAATCTTCCTTCCATAGCGGTAGAAATAAATGTTCTTCGAATTTCCATTCTCTAACCAACAGATTCAGATCACAATCACGACCAATCGCCCTGATATCCCATTCGATATTTGATACCTCCTCATCAATCTGAAGAAAGAACTTCTTTTTTAAAGATTGAGGCAAACTGTCGGCTACACCAAGAATAACTTTTTGCTTAAAATCCTTTTGCTTAAACAGTTCAGGAATCTCATTTAACTCTCCTAATATTCTTTTCGCAATAGGGTATAATTGATGACCTTCTTCCTTTATCGTTACTCCTTTTTTATGTCGCACAAAAAGTTCTTTCCCTAATAATTCCTCAATGTTTTTTATTCCATTGGAGATATTAGGTTGAGAAACAAAGCACTTTTCAGCTGCTCTAGAAATATTTTTTTCTTCGTATACCGCTACAAAAAAACGGAGTAATCTTTCATCCATAATAAAAACTTATGATAACGATACAAAAATAGTATTTTGATCACAATAACACAGTAAATACCTTTGTATCAACAGTTAAATAAAACATATCAATCATAAATAAATCTAATACTTCTCATTATGGAATCAACAAATAAAAGTCTGATCGTTATCACAGGGGCAAGTTCTGGTATTGGTGCTGCTACAGCTCAACTGTTTTCTAACCAAGGTTTTCCTCTTTTGCTTTTAGGTAGACGAGTAGAAAAAATGGTAGCATTAAACCTTACAAATACTTTAATTAAAAAAGTGGATGTAACAGATTACGATGCTTTTAAAAATGCAGTCGCTGAAGCTGAAAAACAATTCGGTCAAACAGAAGCTATCGTGAACAATGCAGGTATGATGCTTTTAGGTGATATCGCAGTTCAAGATCCTCAAGAATGGAAAAAAATGTTTGATGTAAACATCATGGGCGTGTTGAACGGTATGCAAATCGTTTTACCTCAGATGAGAGCGAGAAAAGGAGGTACAATCATCAACATTAGTTCAATTGCAGGTAGAAAGACGTTTGGTAATCATGCGGCTTACTGCGGTACTAAATTTGGAGTACATGCTATTACTGAAAATGCTAGAGAAGAAGCCGCTTTAGATAACGTTAGAATGGTAACAATAGCTCCTGGTGCAGTAGAAACGGAACTTTTATCGCATACTACAAATCAAGAAATCAAAGATGGATATGAATCTTGGAAAGAAGAAATGGGTAGTATTTTAAAGGCTGAAGATATTGCCAATGCTATTTGGTATGCTTTCAATCAACCTCAAGGGGTGAATGTGAGAGAGATTGTTTTAGCAGCAACTAAGCAACAGCCATAAGCTATTTGATATTAATGAAGAGTCATCAAATGCACTCTAAAAAGAAAACCCACGACAAACATCGTGGGTTTTCTTTTGAGTAAACTCCATCTATATTTTATCCTTCAAAAAAGGAAGTTTTATCTCATTACGACAAGCCTTCAATCTCACCATCCACAAACTTAATTTTGTTTGCTTGAGGTACTTTTGGTAAGCCTGGCATTCTCATAATACTACCTGCTCTAGCGACAATAAATCCAGCGCCTGAGTTGATAATCAAATCTTCGAAATGAATATCATATCCACCTTCAGGAGCATTTAAAACCTTAGCATCGTCTGTAAATGAGCTCTGTGTTTTCGCAACACAAACAGGTAAATGATCCAAACCATAACGTTTAATGCGCTTCAGTTGCAATCTTGCTTTGTTATCTAATTTGATTCCATCCGCACGATATACTTTTTTGGCGATTTTCTCTAGTTTAGTTTCGATACAATCTTCAAGATCGTAGGTAAACTCTAAAGGTTTAGAAGGATTAGTCTCTACCAAATCAACTACTTTTTGTGCTAATTCAGTAGCACCTTTTCCACCTTCAACAAAACTATTGTTTACGGCAAATTCAACACCTTGCTCTTTACACCATCCTGCAACGAAATCCATTTCCTCTTTGGTATCAAATGCGTATTGGTTGAAAGTAACCATTACCGTCTGACCAAAGTTTTTCATGTTCTCGATATGACGTTTCAAGTTCGGTAAACCTGCTTTTAAACCTTCAAGATTTGGCTCCTTGATGTCTTCTAATTCAACACCTCCATGTAATTTTAATGCTTGAGAAGTCGCTACAATCACCGTTAATGCTGGGTTTAAACCTGCATTACGACATTTGATATTGAAGAATTTTTCTGCTCCTAAATCAGCTCCAAAACCTGCTTCAGTAATTGTGTAATCAGCATAGTTCATACACATCTTAGTGGCTAAAACTGAGTTACAACCGTGAGCAATATTGGCAAAAGGACCTCCATGTACAAACGCTGGAGTATTTTCTGTAGTTTGTACTAAATTCGGGTGAATTGCATCTTTCATTAATACAGCAATTGCTCCTTCGATACCTAGATCTCTAACATAAACAGGTTCATTTTGGTAATCGTAACCAAGGTAGATATCACCTACTCTTTTTTGTAGATCTTCTCTATCTTTAGCCAAACAAAGGATGGCCATTAACTCTGATGCAGGAGTAATATCAAATCCTGCTTCAGATACTTTTCCGTTAACGAAACCACCTAAACCTGTTACCACAGAACGAAGGGATCTATCGTTTACATCAAGTACTCTTCTCCAAAGTACATTTTTTAGTTGCTTACCTTCTGCTCTGTTAAAATGTTGGTGATTGTCGACCAAAGCAGAGATCATGTTATTCGCAGAAGTCACGGCATGAAAATCACCTGTAAAATGAAGATTGATATCCTCCATAGGTAATACTTGAGCGTATCCTCCACCGGCAGCTCCACCTTTAAGACCGAAACACACTCCCAATGATGGTTCTCTCAATGCAGGAATGGCATTTTTACCTAATTCTTGTAGACCTAATGCTAAACCCACCGAGGTAGTTGTTTTACCAATTCCGGCTCTCGTTGGAGTAATAGCAGTTACTAAAATTAGTTTACTATTGCTTGCTTTCTTCTCGTCGATCACATCATAAGGCAATTTTGCCATATAGTGACCGTATGGAATTAAATCGTCTTCTGAAATTCCTACCGATGCAGCAATTTCTCTGATCTTTTTTAATTCTGTTTCGCGAGCAATTTGGATATCTGTTTTCATGTGAACGATTAGTATGTATAGGTTACCAATAATCTGACGAAATATACTTTGATTATGTCTTCAAATAATTGATATTGTGTATGTGATTTTAGTCAAAAATAATACACTCAAATCTACTCAAAGACATGAATGAATACCAAACAATTATTTATAATAAAATAGAACAACTAGGTATAATACAATTAAATCGACCCGATAAACGAAATGCACTTAACGATCATATGGTCAAAGAATTAACGCAACTTCTTCTTCAAATTAAAGAAGATGCAGAAGTTAAAGCGATCATCTTAAAAGGAAACGGAAAAGTATTTTGCGCTGGAGCAGATTTACAATATATTCAGCAACTTCAAAAGAACACTTACGAGGAAAATTTAGCCGACTCCAATCAACTTAAAGAATTGTTTTATTTGATCTATACTTTTCCTAAAATTATCATCTCCCAAATTCACGGGGCCGCTATAGCAGGAGGTTGTGGTTTGGCTACTTTATGCGATTTTGCTTTTGCATCAGACAGTACAAAGTTTAGTTACTCTGAAGTAAAAATTGGTTTTATTCCCGCTATTGTAAGCATTTTCTTGACAAGAAAAATTGGTGAGGGCAAAGCATTGCAATTATTATTATCTGGTCAAATAATTAAAGCCAAACAGGCTTTGGACTATGGTTTAATAAATGGAATTACAGAAGAAGAACTATTGGAAGAGGAAGTGCTTTCTTTTGCGAAGAAATTGATAAAGGAAACTTCTGTTGAAGCCAAAGCCAACACAAAAAATTTAGTACATTCCACATGGCACTTACCCATTGATGAAGCTTTAGACAAAGCAGTCGAAGCAAATGCAAAGGCTCGAAGTTCTGAAGACTGCAAAAAAGGTATTGCTTCTTTTTTAAATAAAGAAAAAATCGAATGGTAATTTCGATACGATATAAATCAATTGAAATAAAAAAAGGTGATTCCATACTTCAATGAAATCACCTCTTTTTTTTGGAAATTTGTTAAGATTACTCAGTAACAGTTTCTTCTTTAGCTTCTGTAGCTTCTCCTTCTGCTGGAGCTTCTACTTCAACAACCTCTTCAGTTACCTCAACAGCAACAGTAGAATCAGCAGCAACAACTACCTCTTCTTCTACTACTACTTCTTGTGCAACTTCCTCAGTTTGCTCTTTCTTTTGCTCTTGAGCACAAGAAATTACTGCGAAAGAAAATACTGATGCTAAAATGATGTGACGAATTTTCATGACTTATTAGTTATAGTTAGATTGAAAAAATTGCCTGTTCTTATTACTTTTGGTTAAAGATGGAAACAGATCAAATTGACTTTTAATAATTACATTTATACAATAATTTATCCAATTTATTGATGTAGTACAAGTGCAATGTGTTATTAGATTTTTGCCTATTTTTCGTCTTATTTTTTAATATTATTTAACTGAATTAATGGATTCACTCACACAAATTGTACTTGGAGCCGCTGTCGGAGAAGCTGTATTAGGTAAAAAAATTGGTAATAAAGCACCTATTTATGGAGCAATTGCAGGAACAATTCCTGATTTAGATGTACTTGCTAATCCTTTTTTAGATGCAGTACAACAGCTTCACTTTCATAGAAGTATCTCTCATTCATTAATCATACAACTACTTATATCTCCACTTTTTGGTTATCTTTTTTACAAGATGAATGGTAAAAATAAAGATACATTTAAGGATTGGACATTACTTGTTTTCTTGGGTTTCACTACCCATTCATTATTGGACACCTGTACTACATGGGGAACTCAATTATTCTGGCCTTTTAGTCATTATGGCTTTGCTACTTATTCCGTGTTTGTAGTCGACCCACACTATACACTTCCGTTCATGGTTTGTCTAATTTGGGCAATGTTTTTACCAAAAGATAATTATAAACGTACGCTCTTAAACTATATAGGAATTATTGTAAGTACTTCTTATTTGTTATTAGGTTTTGTATTCCAACAACATGCCCGTACAGTTTTTACCGAAGCCCTAACGGAGCAAGGTATTCCTTTTAGTGAGGACCGAATGATCGTAAAAACCACTCCTTTGAATATTTTCCTTTGGTCAGCAAGTATTGACTCCCAAGATAAATACTACACTGGTTTCTATTCTATTTTTGATAGTGATAAAAACGTCAATTTTCAATCCTTGGAGAAACATCACGAACTCCTGCAAGAAGTGGAACAAACCGAAAAATTAAAAGATCTATTGTATATCACTAAAGGATATTACACTATTGAAAAAGTGGATGACCACACGTATAACATCAACGATCTACGATTTGGTAGCTTTGATGGATGGAAAGGCAAAGGAGAAGGAAAAATAGTTTTCGTTTATGAAATGAAGCTAGAAAATGATCCCAATAATCCATCAAAAAAACTTCAGGTTTTCACTCAAAAGAGTTATAAAAAAGTACAAGGATTGGATTATTTCAAACAGTATTTCAAGAGGGTGTATGGTAATAAAACACATATTACTACGCCATCAAATGCTAAGGAATCTTAAACAATTTCTACTTTCACGACAATCTGTCAGCAAAAACCTTTTCGCACAATAGTTGTTTCAACAACGACACGTGTCAATTAAAAAAATATACGATGAACAGTAGATTGCTGATTTTTATGGGAGTTTTCATCTCCCTTGTGATTGCCATCGACCTTTATGCATTTAAAGGAATTCGATTAATCACCGAAAATATTAGACCATTATACAGACAAATTTCCATTGGTAGTTTTTGGGTATTTAATGTAGCAGTATATGCCGCATTGGTTTGGCTCATTTTCAATATCGATAAATTTAGATTACCGGAGTACACAAATATCATTTTCTCCATTAATGCTTTAATATTAATGTCGTTCGTTACTAAGTTGGTATTTAATATCTTCCATGGTGCTGATGATATTACTTATTTGATTTCAAAAGTATTTGGATCAAAAACTACTTTTCCTGGTGAAGGAATCAGTAGAGCGAAGTTCCTGACTTTGGTTGGAGCAGGTTTAGCCACTATTCCTTTAGGAGCATTTGCTTACGGATTTACTAGAGGACGTTTCAACTTTAGAGTCATCAGAAAAGAATTGGCTTTTGATAACCTTCCATCGGCATTCGATGGTTTAAAGGTGATTCATATTTCTGATATCCATATCGGAAGTTTTCCAAAAGGTCATGGATCGGTTGAAAAAGCTGTTGAGCTCATCAACAGCAAGAAACCTGACGTGATTTTCTTTACAGGTGATTTAGTCAATAACTATGCAGCAGAAACAGATGGATGGATTGAGGTCTTTAAAAATTTGAAAGCGAAACATGGTATGTATTCTATTTTAGGTAATCATGATTATGGTGATTACGTACAATGGAACAGTCAGACCGAAAAAGTAGCCAATCTAGACAATGTAAAAAATGCCAATAGAGCGATCGGTTTTGATCTTTTATTGAATGAAAATAGAGTTATTGAAAAAGACGGTCAGAAGTTAGGTATTGTAGGTGTTGAAAACTGGGGCTTACCTCCATTCCCTCAGCACGGGAATATCAATGCTGCCAAAGCCAACTTAAGTGATGTACCTTTCAAGATTCTTCTTTCCCACGATCCATCGCATTGGGATGCTGAGGTGAGAAATCATAAAGATATTGACCTTACACTTGCGGGCCACACTCATGGTATGCAATTCGGTATTGAGATACCAGGTATTAAATGGAGTCCTGTACAGTATAAATATCCAAGATGGGCAGGTTTATACGAAGAAGGTAAACAAAAGCTATATGTCAACAGAGGTTTTGGTTACCATGCTTATGCCGGTCGTATTGGTATGGATCCAGAGATTACAGAAATCGTTCTGAGATCTAAGGAGCAAAATGCTTAAAATTAGAAATAGGCCCAATAGTTATTATTATAATTATTGGGCCTATTTTTTATCTTTATAAAATGAACTTAAAACAAACTAACACACCTATGTCTCGTCGTCGACTGACTTATTTCTTCTATATCCTTTTGGTGATATGTCTCGGTTTAGCATCAAGGACTCGATTTATCCCTGAGTTCATCTACCCTTATTTAGGTGATTTTTTCTATGCCGTTATGTTCTATTTTATCATCGCTTTTCTATTGAACGATCAATCACCAAAACTCATTATAATAATTAGCGTCTCCATTTGCTATTTGATAGAATTTCAGCAATTGCTCTCCTATGATTGGTTAGTTGCTTTTAGAAATACTACGATCGGTAGTTTAACTCTTGGACATGGATTTTTATGGAGTGATATGGTGAGTTATACAGTTGGGGGTGTTACAGCATATGTAATAGAAAAAAGAATCTTATTACTTAAAAATGTTTTGTAACGTTTCCCCACACTTTAAAATCACTGTATCCATACTCTCCAAATATTCAGATTTATCTAAACAAGTACTTTCAAATAATAAAGCACAGCAAATCTTAAAATAATTCTAAAACACTGACTTTCGACAGTTTAATACAACAACCTGAATATTAATTTTGCCAAAATTCAATATTCATTATCTTCATGGAAACAATTACTGGTAAAACAAAATACCTACTAGGAATGCAACACGTCTTGGCCATGTTTGGTGCGACTGTGCTAGTTCCATTTCTTACCGGGCTTCACCCTCTTATTGCATTATTCGCTGCAGGAGCCGGCACATTAATTTTTCATTCTGTTACAAAGAAAATCGTCCCTGTATTTTTAGGATCCTCATTTGCCTTTATAGGAGCCATCTCGTTTGTATTAAAAAACGAGGGTTTATCTGAGGTGAAAGCAGGGATTATTGGAGCTGGTTTGGTGTATGTTATCATGGCCGGCGTGATAAAAAAGTTTGGGGTAAAGAGTGTACAATCTTTCTTTCCTCCTATAGTTATTGGCCCAACGATTATGGTCATTGGTCTTCGACTAAGCCCTATTGCTTTAGAAATGGCAGGATATTCTGACGGGGCATTCGATTCTAAAAGCTTAATTATAGCATTAATCGTTATTTCTACCATGGTGATCTCCTCTATCGTTCAGCATTCATTCTTTAAAATGATGCCTATTTTGATTGCGGTGACTGTGGGATATATTTCTGCTTATTTTATGGGAATGGTCAATTTCGATCCGGTAGTCAATGCTCATTGGTTTGGTTTTTCAGGAGAGGTCATCGGTCAGGTACTAACTGTTCCTAAGTTTACAGCTTCAGGATTTTTTGCCATTGCCCCTGTGGCCTTGGTTGTATTTATTGAGCATATTGGTGATATCACTACTAATGGAGCCGTTGTTGGTAAGAACTTTTTAAAAAATCCGGGAATCCACAGAACGATGTTAGGCGATGGATTAGCTACAATGTTTGCAGGTCTATTTGGTGGCCCTGCCAATACAACTTACGGTGAAAACACAGGTGTACTTGCCGTAACTAAAGTATATGACCCATCCGTTATTAGAATCGCTGCCGTATTTGCCATTCTACTAAGCATGATAGGAAAAGTAGGTGCTATTTTACAAACTATCCCAGTGCCTGTGATGGGAGGTATATCAATTATTCTTTTTGGTATGATTGCCGCAGTTGGTGTGAGAACTTTGATTTCAGCAAAATTAGATTTCGCTCATTCTAGAAATCTAATCATTACTGCGTTAATTTTTGTATTGGGTATTGGAATAAAAGAAGTAGCAGTTTGGAATACAATAAGTATCTCAGGTTTAAGTATTGCCGCTTTTGTTGGTGTTTTGTTGAACAAGGTACTTCCTAAAGATATCTAAAACGGCTATCAAGTAGCTTAACATTAAACACAACTTTTAAAAATAATTCCAGAAAACATCCTAATGATTTCATTATCAATAGGATGTTTTCTTTTTTTTTCACATTTCTCTATTAAATATCTCAATTATTTACGATATTGTTAAAAGTCATTAACAATTTACAATTAACTATCTCATGCGATTACTATCATCTCTATTGTTACTGATGGCTACTGTTACTACTATCTACGCTCAAGAAAAATATGATTTAGTAGAAATAGACGTAAAAGAATTTGGGAGTTATGAAGCTTTTTCGAAAAGTGCATCTCCTCATATTACTGGCAGAGGTCCATTAAGCGACTCTTTATCACACAGTAATATGGTATTCGATTACTATGAAGCCAAAGGTAAGTATTACCCCATCGAGAGTTGGGCGGATTATTTTTACTGGATGTCAAAGAAATATGCATTTCTTTTCAATCAGCCAGATGTGTTTGAACATTTCTATGAACAAAAAGACAACGTTCAGATGATCAAATATCTATCTATCAATTTTTCTGTGTGGCATTTTCCTTCTACTATTAGGATTAAACCTCATAGTGAATTACCCAGTCACATGAACCGTTTTTCAAACCTCTTTCACTTAGTGGCCAACGAAAAAGACAAAGATTACATGATCAATCAAATTGATTACAAAAAGAAGTTGATGGCCAATAAAGATTAGTTTATCCAATAACGATGTATTAAAAAAACTCTCTATGATCAATTAAAATATTGATGATAGAGAGTTTTTCTATTGGATACCATTATAGCCTTAACCCAATACATCCATCATAATCAATCCGCAAAAGAAGAGGATTCCAAAGAATCTAATTCCTGAAGAGAATAAAAATGAATAGATATATTCCTTAGGGTAAGCAAATTCTTGAAGCTTTTTATGTCCATTTATCACCTTAAAAATCATAAATGAAAATAAAGCTAACATATAAATAATATAGGTAATCAAAGGATCTAAAACTTGAAAACGGAGTGACAGAAAAAATCCTGCAATGATGACCACCGTGGTTATCATTGTCAATTTATTACCCGATGAAAAGATATCGAATAACTCTGCCCTTTTTTCTGGATCCAGTTTTTTATTGGCTTTATCAATGATGATTCTAGCAAAATAGTAGGCCATGATCATCACTATAAAAGCGATCATGAAATAGTCCATCTTAATTAAAAAATTGTAGGTGAAAAAATTGTGAGGAGATCTAAATCTCCTTCACATCTATATCTTTATTATCTAATCTTACTCGAATCCATTTCTCAAAATCGTTCAAGTAAGTTGATCTCTTTTTCGGTAATCGTCTTGGTAATTTCACAAAACAGATAGGCTTTTCCTTCATCATCAGAGAATCTGCTTTCCACTCTTGTACCTGAACTTTGGAGATACCATATGATGAAATCTCAGGATATAAAGTCTTTACCTCTTTGGAAATTTGATGTATTGGTAAGGTGTCGCCTTTTGATTGAGTCAGATGAAAAATCTCTTTTTCTAAAATTTTGATTTTGGCATCCTTGTCCTCAATCACCTTTTCATTTTTAGTGTAGATGTCCTTCAATAATTTAATATGAAGATCTTTGGTGTAGGCCTCCATCATTTTAGTAGCGTCCCCTTCATCAAAATCAGATCCTATATTTTGTTGATGAATTTTTACTACTGTCTTTTTGGTCATAGGGAAGTAATCATCAATTTTAGCAGTTAAACCATAACTTTTGATTTTATCATTAAGGAAAATCTCCATATCCTCTGAGATAGGATTACCCATATAGTAAAGATCAATTGTTGAAAGGGAATCAGTATAAACTATCTTTTGAGTAATCAATTCACTCCCTTTAAATTCAGTGTTCTCACGTATAAATCTCTCAGATGATATCTTAAAGCGGGTCTCTTGAATCATTTGATAAAAAATAACTGCAGATGGCATGATGACTACTGCAATAAATACAGCAAAGAAAAACTGATATCGTCTGTACTTTCTTCTATCGATGAAACTCTTGACAGGAAAACGTAAGAACTTTACTACGATATAGGTCGATAAAGTGATAAATACCGAGTTGATAAAGAACAAGTAAAATGCGCCAAAGAAATAGTGATACATTCCGTTAGCCAAACCAAAGCCCGCAGTACACAAAGGAGGCATTAAAGCAGTGGCAATTGCTACCCCTGGAATTACATTCGTTTTCTCTCTTCGTGAACCCGCTATAATACCCGAGAAACCACCTAAAATAGCGACAAAGACATCCAAAATTGTGGGCTTAGTTCTAGCCAATAATTCGGATTGTTCTACATTAAGGGGGGTAAGGTAAAAGTAGATTGTTGAAGTAATTAAACTAATAACAACGGCTATCATTAAGTTTTTGAGGGCACGACGCATCATCTCCAAATCGTTAATTCCAATGGCAGTTCCTATAGCTAGAATAGGTCCCATCAATGGAGAAATTAACATGGCTCCAATAATTACTGCAGTAGAGTTGGCGTTTAATCCGATAGAAGCGATTAGAATGGAAAAAATTAAAATCCATGCTCCAGGACCTTTAAACGTCATATCTTTCTTGATACCTTCAATAGTGGCAGCAGGGTCGGATCCTTCTCTGATACTTAGAGTGTCAACAGCTAGTTTTCTAAAAGCATTGACGAACCCATTGAGATTGTTTTCGCTCATTAATTTTTAGTCAAAATTTTGTGTTTGATACGTTTGTCTAGAGGAATAGTTTCAAAAAACTCTAGTCATTAAATAGCTTGAATAAGAAATTATTATCAGTTAAATTATGTAGATGAATCATTTCGACATCAAATAAACATAAATTATTTTAAAACAACACAAAAACTACTATGAGCGAATCATCAAAAAGTAAAATTTATAGTACCGACGAAGTAAAAGTACGTTGGAAACCTGATGCATGTATTCATGCAAAAAAATGTCAGGCGCTACCCGAAGTTTTCAATCCCAACAACCGACCTTGGATAGATTTGTCTTTAGCAGCAACGAATGAAATCATCAAAACTGTCAAAACTTGTCCTTCGGGAGCTTTAACTTTAGTTGGAGAGGAAAAAGAATCTACAGGTGGTGATGTAAAAATTACAGTACTAAAAGATGGACCTGTATTGGTAAAAGGAAACTTAGAGGTATCAATTGCAGGAAAAACAGAAAACATGTCGAATAAGCAAATTGCACTTTGCAGATGTGGAGCATCAGAAAACAAACCTTATTGCGACGGAAGCCACACAAAGATTGGATTTACAGCAGATTAAAAGAGAGAACACTGCAGGTATAATTTATTGAATTAATTAAAGATTTACATTTGTTTAACATATGTTATTCAGTTATCTTTGAAGTCAGAAGAAACCTAATGCAATAGAATATAGCTGCAGATCTTTTTTCACGTTGTATGCCTTACAAACCCAAATAGGCATATCTTTTAAACTGATTTAATAAACCAACCTATGGCCAATATAAAAAGTCTTACTTTAGAGAACTTCAGGGTTTTTAAGGAAAGTACTACGTTTAATTTTTCCCCTATCAATGTACTTACTGGTACAAATAGTAGCGGTAAAAGTTCTTTGTTTAAAGCATTGCTATTGCTTCAGGACAATGGGAAAAAGAACCGTTTAGAGGAACTAGACTTTAGAGGACCTTATCATAACTTAGGTAATATCGATAAAGCTAGAAATCACGATACTGATCCATCTAAACCAATAAGTTTTACTTTGGAGTTTGCTCCTCAACCTGGAGTAGCCCCATTTAAAAAGTTTGAACTCGGCCAAAGGGAAATTTCTATAGCATATACTGATCTAGAAGGTGTAGAATCCTTTTCGGATTTAATGCAAAAACCCAATTGGAAAAATTGGATGTACTTCCTAAGAGGAGTACTTATTAACCGTTCCCAAGATATGATTCGCCACATTCAGCATTTAACAAGAAATGGTGAAATTGAGTATTCGGGAACTATAAAAGCGATTCTTCATAAGCTTTTAAATATTGCCTTCGAGCATAGAATTACTGTCGATAATATCGAAAAGCTATTTGGAGAGGCAGCCAAGGTGGTGAATCACTTACAGAACTTGGATATTCCAATTGATGTAGCACAACATATTCCTCCCACCATAGACAGAGCTTTTTTCTCGGATATCATCAAAAAAGCATGGTACAAAAAGCATAGAGCACACGAACTTATCGGTATTAGAAAGTTGGTGCACTTAACAGATGCTAAACCAACGCCTAAAAGAAACGAAGAAGAAACAAGGATCAATAACGAACGTTGGAGAAACCTTATCGATAAGAATAATGTCACTGATGTAGAAGAGTTAAAATCTGCTTTAGTTTCTTGGTTGGAAATGGATATTCCAATGTCTTCTCTTGTTCGTGATATTTTGAATATCAAAGACAAAGACATTGTTTATTCTGTAAAACCTGTTGGAGTAAACACTACTGAACGCCTATTCTTAGAAATTAAATACGATAGTGTAGAAGGAAAGCTTTGTAACATTAGTTTATCCTATTCAGAACGATTTACCGGAAAAAGAAAATTACTATATACTCCTTTAAGTAACGGTGCTTTACATTATGTAGGTAGCGAAAACGGCAACTCCTATCTATTAGCTGCCGGTCAAAGAGGAGAATACTATAAAACTGATGGAGAGATTCCTGTATTCACAAGTTTCTTCGACATTCAGAATTTATATGAATATGGGGCGATGCTTCATTTAGACAGTCCTATCAAAAAGTTCTTTAGTATTGATAGAAAAAAACTAAAGGAGAAAACAGGTTGGGAAGATGAAGCTAAAGTTTCGGCTATAGAAGAAGTGATTCATAAGAGAGTATTATTGCTTTTGGGTACTCGCTTGAATGCCTATATGACGGAACATCAATCCAAAATCAAAAAAATAAATCTCTTCTCAGCAGACCAATTGATAAAGTTTTTTGGTGAAAGAAAAGAAGATGGTTCAGGCTTTAAATTAGCCTCACTTGGCTTTTTATTAAGAGATGTTCCATTACTCAATACAGAAGATCGAAAACTTTTGGCGATCTCACCTTCAGAAAATAACATGGAGGCATTGGATCAATTGCCAGAACTTCCTTTGAGTTCACAAGAGTTTCATCAACTGTTTGAAATTAATATTGATGAGGTCCTCGAAGAAGGTTTCCTCCACTTTATTGAAGAGGGAATGAAGGGTGTGAAACATATCTTTAAAAGTTGCGGAAAGCTATTCAACTTTGGATTGTTAGAAGCCCAAAGAGGTAGCACAAAACGAATAATGTTACATACAGAATCGAGTGTTCTCAGTCAGTTACTATTTGATTTTGCCAAAGATGCGGATCAAAAAGCCAAAGACTTTGTGAATTTCTGGATTCGTGAGTTCGAGATTGGTAATGAAATTGAAATCAACTCTGTAAAAGGTATTGCTTCTGATGTGGTCATCAAAAATAAAAAAGGGCATGCCTTGGATTTGGCCGATTTAGGGTACGGTATTTCTCAGTTATTACCTATTCTTTTAAAGATTGCTTTAAACAATCACCGATCACTTCTGATAGAAGAACCGGAAACCAATCTTCATCCGAAGATGCAATCGAAATTGGCCGATTTAATCATCGACGCTTCTTACAGATATCAAACGAGCTTCCTATTGGAAACTCATTCAGAATATTTAATTAGAAAATTACAATACTGGACGGCTAAACGTAAGATTACCCCTTACGAGTCGAAGGTGTACTACTTATATAACCCGGAGAAAGTACCGGAAGGGAAATCTCAAGTGCAATTGCTCAACATACAGCAAGACGGAGAGTTGGATAACGAGTTCGGAGAAGGATTCTTCGATGAGGCGGACAACATTGCTATCGAGCTTTTCCACTTAAAACAAATGTAGAAAGGAGAAGAGTTTTCTAAACTTTTTATCCAAAACAAGATTAACATGGAAAGAATAACAACCTACGCAAATATAAATTCACTGACTGCTTTTTTTGCAAAGAGACCATCTATTGAAGATGAATTGGACGATATGGAGTGGAGCCGATCGTGGATGGATTTCTATTCGTTTATCAACAAACAAGCTGATTTAAGATTAGATGTAGATCCTACTCAACTTTCAATGATGAGTAAGACCAACCCCTATATTAAAAAGATGTTGAAAAATGCTTCTTCCGGAGGATCGTCTTTACGATGTGAAAAAGAGGCATTCGATCACTTAGATAAAGTGAGTGAACAAAGCATGCCTCAAACTTTATTCTTCTTAGATAAGAGTAATAAGGAATGTGAGGAGATTGAAAATCAATATGGATTAATCACTTTAAACCCAACAAGAGTACGTTACAAAGCGGGATTCATGTTCAATTGGTCATTGTACAATGTCACAAAAGACCGTGGCGCCGTAAAACGATTCGAAAAATGGTCACAATTGGAACGTTTCCGACACCCTCACAATTCAATGATCGTGATCGATAACTATCTTTTAAAAGATTTGGGAGAGATGGAAGAGAACTTAATTCCAATGTTAGATGCATTACTTCCAGAAAAACTAGACGCAAGAACGTATCAGTTAACACTGGTTGGAGTGGATTTAAGAGATAAACCTGCATCAATGAAAAAGTACATTGAGTGGGAATTGAAAAATAAGCTGAAACGATCGTATGAGATTGAAGTTTGTGTGGTAAAAACGGAGAGTAATAAAAACCATGATAGAAATATTATCACTAACTATCTATGGCTACATTCTGGACACTCCTTCACTTACGTGAGAAGAAATCAGATTAGTAAAAATACCAATTTGATGTTGTTCCCTATCTTTTATCAACAAAAAGATTTCCAATCGTATTATGAGGAAGATCCTCCAACAGAAACAAAAAGTTCTGTTTGGGAAGCTGTAAACCAAAGACTTAGAGAAGCTAGATATATTTTCAAAACTGCAAGTCAATACCCAGATGCAGTAGGTGGTGAGTTAAAAAATAGCATTCTGATAGGTAAAAAATCAGGGCAAATAGTATATTCGTCTTAATTTACACTTAAGATGAATTATACTTTTCGCGATGAGAATACTGAATGATTATTCACTGTAACAAACTTATGGTTAGAGAGTTACTGATTTTGAATAATTATTTAAGTAAATCGTGAATCAAACTCAGCACTATGAAAAAAATACATTACCACAACAAACGATTTCGAGCAGTAGTCAACTCTGACAATGGAGAAGTAGACGATCAAACTTTTTTTCACTACCGACAAGGTGGAGACGTGATTTGGGCCACTTATCACGGACCTAATATCCGAATGGGAACACTAACAGGTGTGATAAAAGAAGACGGAACGTTGGAGTTTAATTATCAACACGTCAACTTAAACAAAGAAATCATGACTGGTTTCTGTAAATCTACACCTAGTATCGACCCCGATGGTGCAATACGATTAAAAGAAGAATGGCAATGGACCAATGGCGATTTATCGTCTGGTACTTCTGAGATTGTAGAATTAGTAGAGAAAGAAAATTACAAACCGATCATTTAAATTGACATTTAGCATATGTATGTACATTCTTTAGCAATGTGCGTACAGATGTAAAGTCTTTACATATTTATTTATGTATAACTAAAAATTATACATCAATAGATTTTTTCATGGGGTAAAAGATTCGCTTTTTGATTTGAATTGTGTTAATTGCGATATCAAAAAAGTGATCTAGCTCATCATTTAGCTTTTATCGCTTTATACGGCTTTTAAACATAATCTTTAAACAATAAAAATACTTTTTAAAATGGCATTCGAATTACCATCATTACCGTATGCGTACGACGCATTAGAGCCACATTTCGACGCTCGCACAATGGAAATCCACCACTCTAAGCACCACGCTGCTTATACTTCAAAATTAAACGCAGCAATCGAAGGAACTGCAGATGCTGATAAGTCTATCGAAGACTTATTATCTGCTGACAACCTTGCAGGTGGCGTAAGAAATAACGGTGGAGGATTCTACAACCACAACTTATTCTGGACTATTTTATCTCCAAATGGAGGTGGAGCTCCAACAGGTGATCTTGCTGCAGCTATCGACTCTGCATTTGGTTCTTTCGATAAATTTAAAGAAGAATTTGCTAACGCTGCAGCGACTCGTTTCGGTTCAGGTTGGGCATGGCTTTGCGTAAAAGACGGTGCTGTTTCAGTATGT